>DASYPG010000665.1:0-8098 GCA_036006885.1 Burkholderiales bacterium
GTCGTACGCGATCGAGCGCCTGGTCGAGCATGCCGCCACCGAGCTCGGCGTCGACGCCGCCGAGCTGCGCCGCAAGAGCTTCATCGCGAAAGACCGCTTTCCGTATCGGATCGCCGCCGGCTTCGAGTACGACTGCGGCGATTTCGCGGGAGTTTTGGGGAAGGCGCTCGAGGCCGCAGACTGGGACGGGTTTCCCGCAAGAAAAGAGGAAGCGAAAAGGCGTGGACGGCTTCGCGGCCGCGGCATGTCGACCTACATCGAGGCGACCGGCGCCGGGTTCGCGCCGCAGGACCAGGTCGAGCTGCGCTGGCAGTTTGGTGAAATGGGCGGCGGCACGCTAACGCTGTATGCGCCGACGCACAATCACGGCCAGGGCCAGGAGACCAGCTTCGCGCAGCTGGTGACGCGCGAGCTGGGCGTGCCGCTCGAGTCGGTGCGCCTGCGCACCTCGGGTCCGGAGTTCTATCTCGCCGGCAACGCGACCGGCGGCTCGCGCTCGCTCCTCGCCGTGGGCAGCGTGCTGATGCTCGCCGCGCGCGAGATGGTGAAGAAAGGCCTCTCAGTCGCGGCCGAGGAGCTCGAGGCGGCCCAGGCCGACATCGAGTTCGTCGCCGGAAGCTACCGCATCAAGGGAACCGACCGCGCCATCTCGATCCGGAGCCTTGCGCAAAGGCGCGCCGGAGAGCTCGACGTCGCATATGCGAACAAGTTCGGCGCCACCTTTCCGAACGGCTGCCATATCGCCGAGGTCGAAATCGATCCCGACACCGGCGAGGCCGAGATCGCCTCGTACGTCGCCTGCGACGACGCCGGCAACATCGTCAACCGCCAGATCGTCGAGGGACAGGTGCAGGGCGGGCTCATGCAGGGGGCGGGGCAGGTCTTCAGCGAGCTCGCCGTCTACGACCGCGAGAGCGGACAGCTGCTCACCGGCAGCTTCATGGACTACGCCATGCCGCGCGCCGGGCTGGTGTCCGGCCTGAAGCTGCTCGAGCATCCGGTGCCCACGCAGCTCAATCCCCTGGGCGCGAAGGGCGTGGGCGAGGCCGGGGTGACCGGCTCGCTGCCCGCGCTGATGAACGCCGTGGCGGACGCGCTGCGCCCGGCCGGGGTGCGGCACTTCGAGTTGCCGGCGACCCCGCAGCGGATCTGGCAGGCGCTTCGCGCAGCGCGCCCCTGAGCGCGTCGAGCGCGGCGGAGCGGTGGCCCTGGCGCCACACGAGGTGGGTGCTCGAGGCCGCGATCTCCTTCGGCAGAGGATGGACGCGCACTTCGCCCTCCGGGCGCAGCGCCCGGATCACCGCCCTCGGCACCACCGCTATGCCGCTCCCCGCCGCCACGCACGCGACGATGGCATGGTAGGAACCGTATTCCATGACGCGCTCGGGTGACACGCCGGCGCGGCCGAGCCAGCTTTCGAGGCGCAGCCGGTAGGAGCAGCCGGCGGCGAAGGCGAGCACCGGCAGGTGCGCGGCGTCCTTGGCGCCGCGGATCGCGGCGAAGCCTTTCGGCGCGATCAGCACCAGCTCCTCGCGGAAGGCGGGCTGCGTCTCGAGTCCCTGGGCGTTGAACGGCTCCGCGACGAACGCCGCTTCGACGTCTCCACTCAAAACTTTTCCTACTAGAGCCCCGGAAGTGCCCGTCACCAGCTCGAGACGGACCTCCGGATAGGCGAGGTGATAGCGCGAGAGCACCGGCGGCAGGCGCGTCGCGGCGGTGCTCTCGAGCGAGCCGATGCGCAGCACCCCGCGCGGTACGCCGCTCCTCAGCGCGGCGCGCGCCTCGGAGGAAAGCGCGAGCAGGCGCTCGGCGTAGACGAGCAGCGTGCGCCCCTCCGCCGACAGCTCGAGGCGCCGGCGGCGGCGGTGGAAAAGCTGCACGCCGAGGCTCGCCTCGAGCTGCTTCACCCGCGTGGTGATGTTCGACTGCACGCGGTGCAGGCGCGCGGCGGCTCGGGTGATGCCGCCGGCCTCGGCCACCGCCTTGAAGATCTGCAGCGAAATGAGGTCCATGTTCTCGTTACGTGAACGAACTGATCTTAATTATTCATTTTTCATGAACTTCAGGTCAACCTACACTGCGCCCATGTCCCCAGCCGCGGTGGCGGCGGCGGGCCTTGCCGCCCTCGCGGCCGGCATGGGCATCGGCCGCTTCGCGTTCACCCCCGTCCTGCCGCTGATGCAGGCGGAGGGCACGCTCACGCTCGCGGGCGGCGGCTGGCTCGCCGCCGCCAACTACGCCGGCTACTTCGCGGGCGCGCTCACGGCGTCGCTCGTTTCCGCCTCCGTGGCGGTGCGCGCAGGCCTGCTGGGCGTCGCCTTCGCGACGCTCCTCATGGGCCTCGATACCGGCTTCGCAGGCTGGATCGCTCTGCGCGCCGGCGCCGGGGTGGCGAGCGCCTGGGTCCTGGTGCACGTCTCGGCGTGGAGCCTCGAGCGCCTCGCGCCGCTTTCGCGGCCGGCGCTGAGTGGTGCCGTGTACGCGGGCGTCGGCGCCGGCGCCGTGCTCGCCGGCGCGCTGTGCGTCGTCGCGTTGCACCTGCACCTCGGCGCGCGCCTCGCGTGGTTCGCGCTCGGTGCTATCGCCCTCGTCGCCGCGGTGGCGCTGTGGCCGGTGTTCGCCGAGAAGAGAAAAGACGCAGTGCAGACAGCGCGGCACGGCTGGAGCCCGCAGGCGCTGCTGCTCGTGGCGTGCTACGGCGCGTTCGGCTTCGGCTACATCATCCCCGCGACGTTCATTCCCGCGTTCGCGCGCGAGACGCTTGGCGATGCCACGCTCTACGCGTGGGCCTGGCCGCTGTTCGGCGCGGCCGCGGCAGCCTCCACCGTGGTGGTCGCGCCGCTGCTGCGCCGCTTCGGCGATCGCAACGTGTGGATCGGCAGCCAGCTCGTCATGGCGGGCGGCGTCGCGGCGCCATTCGCACTGCGCGGCATCGCGGGCATCCTGGTCTGCGCGCTCTGCGTCGGAACGACCTTCATGGTGGTCACCATGGCGGGCCTGCAGGAGGCGCGCCGGCTTTTCGGCGCCGGCGTGCTCGCCGCAATGACCGCCGGCTTCGCCGCCGGCCAGATCGCCGGGCCGGCCTTCGTGAGCCTGCTCGCCCATGCCGGCGGCCGGCCCGAGCATGCCTGGCCCGTCGCTTCCCTCGCGCTGCTGGCAGCCTCGGCGGCGCTTTTCTTTCGGAGATCTCAACCATGAGTGAGCGCATGCCGCCCCTTCCTTCCGAAGCCATGTCGGAAGAGCAGAGAAGCGCCGCTGCCGAGCTCTCTGCCGGCCCGCGCGGCGGCGTGCGCGGGCCGTTCATCGCGCTCCTGCGCAGTCCGGAGCTCATGAGGCGGCTGCAGAAAGTCGGGGAGTACCTGCGCTATCAAAGCGCGCTCGAGCGCCGCCTCGGCGAGTTCGCGATGCTCATCGTTGCGCGCCGTCTCACGCAGCAGTTCGAATGGCAGATGCACTATCCGCTCGCCATCGAAGCGGGGCTGGCGAAGGAAACCGCGGACGCATTGGCGCACGGCGCACGTCCGGGCGCGATGCGCGAGGACGAGGCGACGGTGTACGACTTCTGCAGCGAGCTCCTGCATGTCCACGGCGTCGCCGAGGAGACCTATCAGAAGGCAGCGGCGCGGCTGGGAGAGCGCGGGATCGTCGACCTGGTCGGCCTGGTCGGTTACTTCATTACGGTGTCGCTCGTCATGAACGTGGCCCACACGCCCGCCGCGCAGCAGCGAGGCGTAGTGCCGTTGGAACCATTCCCAAGCTAGTCCGGGCGAAGCACGGGCCGGTTTATTGCTGGGGCGGGTCATGCTGCTCGCGCCGATCAGGCGGGCTTACTCGCTCTGTCAGGAGGCGGTCGAGGCCTGGACGGAGGATTACGCCCCCAGCATGGGCGCGGCGCTTTCCTACTACACCCTTTTTTCCATCGCGCCGCTGCTCCTCATCGTGGTCGGGCTGGCTGGCTTGGTGTTCGGCCCCGACGCGGCGCGCGGCGAGATCTTCGGCCAACTGCGCGGGCTGATGGGCGACCAGGGCGCCTCGGCGATCGAGCAGCTGCTCGCCGCCGCCGACAAGCCCGAGGGCGGCGTCATCGCAACTGTCACCGGATCGGCGATGCTGCTCCTCGGTGCGATGTCGGTGTTCGGCGAGCTGCAGAACGCCCTCGACCGCATCTGGCGCGCCCCGGCGCGCAAGAAGAGCGCCGGGTGGTGGAACCTGCTGCGCTCGCGGCTGCTTTCCTTCGGCATGATCCTCGGCGTCGCGTTCCTGCTCATGGTTTCGCTGGTGGTGAGCGCGCTGCTGTCGGCGCTCGGCAAGTTCTGGGGACCGATGTTCAAGGACTGGGAAGCCGCCGCGCACCTGATCGACATCGGCGTGAGCTTCGTCCTCGTCTCGGTGCTCTTCGCCATGATCTACAAGCTGATCCCGCGCGTGCGAATCGCCTGGCGCGACGTGTGGGTGGGGGCGGCGGTGACCGCCGCCCTCTTCGCCGCGGGCAAGTTCCTCATCGGCCTTTACCTCGGCAAGAGCGGCGTGGCCTCGGCGTTCGGCGCCGCCGGGTCCCTGGTGGTCATGATGGTGTGGGTCTACTACTCCGCGCAGATCTTTCTGCTCGGCGCCGAGTTCACTTGGGTGTTCGCCCATACCTACGGCTCGCGCCGCGGCGAGCGGCGGCCGCGGCCCGAGGACTCGGCGCCGGTGGTTCCCGCTAGTCCAAACAGACTAAGCGGAGCCGCGCGGGTGGACTATCGACGTGTACCAGGCTCTTAACCTATTGCCCCCAATATGGACATACGTAAGAGTGGCATGCGTATGTGCAGATCATGGACAGCGGCGATGTGCGGAATCCTCGTGGTACTGCTTTCGCTCGTGCCGCGCGTGAGCATCGCGCAGTCCAATCCCGGCTTCGGTTCCAATCCCTTCGACCGCCACGATGCCCCCGAGCTCGCCATGAGCTTTGGCGGCGGCGCGGCGCGCAGCTTCGAGCGCGAGATGCAGGCCGACCTCTATATGCTCGGCGCATTCTCGGGCAGGAAGAGCGTGGACCGCTACCAGCCCACGGAAGTCGAGCGCCCGCAGCCCTGGCAGCTCTACGGCCGCCTCGGGCCGATGTACTTCCAGAAGAACCGGCTCGACTCCAGCGAATCGCGCCTGCAGCTCGGCTTCCGGGGCACCGGTCCGAGCCTGGAAGGCCGGATCTACATCGGCATCCATCGCACCTTCTAGCCGCCCTGCAGAGGGACGGGTCCCATCTTTCTCGGCTGTGAAAGCGGGGTCACCGGCCTCGCTTTCGGCGCCGCTTCCTTGCGGCGGTACCGGCGCAGGAAGTCCGGCAGCCAGGGCCGCGCGGCGAGCAGCAGCGTGATCGGACTGCGTTCTGCCGAGGGCAGCGCCGCGTCGTCGTTGCGCATGCCCGAGAACTCGGCAGCGATCTTGCGCAGGCGCGCGAGGAGCGCGCTCATCGAAGGCTTCGACAACGCCCCGTTCGCGAGCACCATCAGCTCGTGCTCCCCGTCGAAGCTCGAACGGAAGTAGTCGCCCACGCCCTGCGCCTTGAAGAAACGCTGGATCGGCCCGTCCGGGATCCAGGCGAAGGCGCGGCTCACCACCAGCCGGATGCGGTTGTTGGGCATGAGCTCGATGAATTTCAGCCGGTCGAGGCGCGCGAGCAGGCGGGTGCATTCGGCGGCATCAAGCTCGAACAACGCCACCATCTCTTCGAACGAATAGTGGTTGAGGGAGAGCAGCGCCACCAGCATGAGCTTCTGGTTGTCGACGAACTCCTTTTCCTGTTCGTAGGAAAGCTGCGAGATCACGGCGTCCGGCGCGCCGAGCGAGCGCGCCACGTCGGAGAACTCGATGCCCGCCACCTCGCAGATCGCGTCGATCCGCGACAGGGTGAATTCTTTCTGCGAAAACATGCGCTTGACGCTCGCCTCGCTCATGTCGAGGCGCTTCGCCACGGTGGCATAGGTGATGTTGCGGGCGCGCAGCTCCCGCTTCAGGTTTTCGACCAGCGCTGCTGTTCTTGCCATTTGCCAGACCCCCTCCGGACGCATTATCCAGAAAAAGCCGGCAACGGCTTTAGCTCTTTGTCCTGTTCGCTCAGGTTACCCGCTAGGTCACCAGCGCGTACCAGAACTCGATCGGCTCCGAGGAGCGTGCGCGCGGCTCGCCGATCGAGATCACACCGTGCTCGGGCAGCGTCACCTTTTCGTTGTGCAGGACGATCTCCCTGCCGTCGGCAACGGTGACGTAGGTGCCGTTGCTGCTCTGGTCGCGCAGGACGAAATCGCCGCCGCTATGCTCGATCGTGCAGTGCTGGCGCGAGGTGGCAAGGCCCGCCAGCACGATGTCGCAGTCGTCCTCGCGCCCGAGCACGATGGCTTGCTTCTCCCGCGAGCAGACGGCGAGCTGGTCGCCGCAGGTCACCCTGAGCACCGCCATGGCGGCCCACCCCGCCGGCCGCACGCCGATCTGGTGCCAGGATGCCACCTCGCAGAGGTCGGGTTGCTCCGGCGCCTGGCGCGTGACGGGCACGCGCTTGGAGAAGTGGCGGAACGCCGGGTTCAGCTGCTCGGAGGTCACGAGCGAGGTGATGGTCTGGCCGTCGTGCGCCTGCTCGACCAGGCGCAGGGCGAGCCTGACGGTGTCGTCGGCCACGGTGCCCCTGACCACTGGGCCGCTGTGAAACGCGATGTGGACGCCGATCTTGATCCCCTCAACCGGAGCGAGCGCGTCGATCTTCGCCTGCATCTTCGAAGCGGCGCTTGCCGCGGCGTCGGGGCTCGCAAATACCACCATGAGCTTGCCGCCCATCGTCTTCACTACGCGTCCACCCGTTGCTTCCGCGATACTGACGACCGCTCGTGCCAAGGCTTTGCGGGACGCTTCGCTGCGCTTGGTGCCGCTGGAGGGCTCTGCAAACAAGACGGTCGCGGTCCTGTTGATGACTTGCATGACCAACGTTGTACCAACCGGAACGCCAGGCGGAGTATGAAATAATCGTTGAGCATGGTTCGTGCCAGTGCCCCACTCGTGACCTATTCGACGATTGCTGCTCCGCGCTCGTGACCTAATCCGCACCGCATGAAGATCGGCTTTGTCGGAATTGGGCAGATGGGACGAGAAATGTCAGTCCGGCTGATCGACGCCGGTCACGACCTCGTGGTGTGGAACCGCAGCCCGGCGGCTTCCCGCAAGCTCGGCGACCGCGCCCGAGTGGCGAGCCACCCGGAAGAAGCGATGGACGTGGAGGTCGTCATCACCATGCTCGCGGACGACGCGGCGGTGCAGGCGGTATGGCTCGCGCCGCGGATGAAGGCGAGGGGCGTGCATCTCAACATGTCGACCGTGAGCCTGCAGGTGGCGCGCGAGCTCGCCCGACTGCAGCAGGACTACGTCTCGGCGCCGGTGTTCGGCCGGCCGCAGGCCGCGGCCAAGGGCGAGCTCGACATCATCGCCGCCGGCCCCGCTTCGGCGCTCGAGCGCTGCCGGCCGGTATTCAAGCCGCTCTCGCGCCAGGTGTTCGTGGTCGGAACGAATCCCGAGCACGCCAACGCGGTGAAGATCGCGCGCAACTTCCTGCTCGCGACGGTGATCGAGAGCCTGGGCGAAGCCATGGCCATGGTGCGGGGCTCCGGCGTGAACGCCGATGAGTTCCTGAACATCCTGACGAGCACGTCGCTTGCCGCGCCCGCCTACAGGAACTATGGCAAGCTCATGGTCGAGCGCGCTTACGAGCCGGCGCAGTTCTCGATGGAGCTCGGGCTGAAGGACGTGGAGCTCGCGCTCGCCACGGCGCGGGAAAAGGGCATTTCACTCCCGAGCGGCGAGTTGATCCGCGAGCATCTTCTGGCGGCCATCGAGCGCGGCCATCGCCATAAGGACTGGGCCGGCCTCGCCGAGCTTGGGGGCGCTACAGAATCCGGTTGAACCAGAAGAGCGAGAGCCCGGCGGCGAGGAGCATCGTGAAACCCGCGAGCGCGGCGAACAGCGCCGTGATCTCGGTCTCCTTGCGCTCGAGCACGAACTTCGAATTGAGCGACTGGTAGATCTTCTTGAGGTCCACCGCGGTCCCGGCATAGAAGTACTCGCCGCCGGT
>DASYPG010000666.1:0-14675 GCA_036006885.1 Burkholderiales bacterium
CGCCGACCGCTACCCCGAGCCCGTGCGCACGGTGCTGAGGGATCTCGCGCAGACCAGCACCGGGCAGGCCGCCGGAGCGGCGCAGGAGAACATCAAGCGCGCGGTCAGCGGCTCGGCGTCGTTCTGCGCCAAGGCGATCGATGGCAAGTATCCGTTCGCCAAATCGCCGGGCGACGTGCTGCTCGACGATTTCAACAAGGTGTTCTCGCCCGGCGGGCAGCTCGACGCGTTCTTCGCCGGCAACCTCGCGCAGTTCGTCGACACGCCCACTGGACGCGACTGGCGCGTGCGGCCGGGAATGGAAGCCTCGGCGCCGTCGCCGGCGACCATCCGGCAGTACCAGCGCGCGGCGGTGATCCGCGACAGCTTCTTCCGGCCCGGCGCCGCGCAGGCGCAGGTCACGGTCGACGTGAGGCTGGTCGCGGTGTCGGGGGCGAGCGAGGTCACGTTCGAGCACGACGGCAAGGCGAACAAGATGTCGCCCGGCGCGGTGGTGAGGGTGCAGTGGCCGCCGGCCACACCCGGCGCCGGCACGAAGCTCACGGTAGCGGGGGCGCCCGGCATGGCGTCCGATGGCCCGTGGGCGCTGTTCCGGCTGTTTGACAAAGGCACGCCGCAGCCCGGCGCGCAAGCCGGCCTGGTACGGCTCGCTTTCGCGGCGGACGCGAAGCGCGGCGCCACGTTCGAGCTGCAGCCGACGAGCGTGAATAACCCGTTCCAGAGCCGCGAGCTCTACCAGTTTCAGTGCCCGGGACAGAAATAGCTTCCTCCGGGGTTGCGGGCCTGTACGGCAAGCTGCCCGCACGCGGCGATTTCCTGAGCCGCCGACTCGACGCCGAGTTCATCGCGGGCTGGGACGAGTGGCTGCAGCGCGTGATGCGCGATAGCCGCGAGGCGCTGGGCGAGCGCTGGCTCGAATACTTTCTCTCGGCGCCGGTGTGGCGCTTCGTGCTGCCGGCCGGCATGTATTCGAAAGCGGGCTGGGTCGGGCTCATGCTGCCGAGCGTCGACCGCGTCGGACGCTATTTTCCGCTGAGCCTCGCCGCGCCGCTGCACCACGAAGGCCTCGACCCGGCGGCGACGCTCGCAAGAGCGCTGCCCTGGCTCGACTCGCTCGAAGCGCTCGCGCTCGAAGCGCTGACGCCGGAGCTCGACGTGGAAGCTTTCGACCAGCGGCTCGCGGGGCTCGCGCTGCCCGCCGGTGTCGGCGCTGCGGCCGCACCGAGCGACGATACGGTACCGCTCGGTGCGGCTCAGCCGACGTTCCAGATCTGGGAGTTCGCGCCGGACGCCGCAGACGACAGCATTACGAGAGTGCTCACGGAGCCTGCGCGCGCGCTGCGAGGGGCTTCGGCGCTCTGGCTCACCCGCGGCGGAGAAACGCTGCCGCCTTGCCTCGCCGCGTGCGCGGGTCCGATGGCAGGAGAGCGCTTCTGCGCCCTGCTCGACGGCCGCTGGTCGGAGCACGGCTGGAGCCGCGCGACGGCTAGCGCATTGATACTAAAGAGCCAATCCCCTGATACGGCAAGCGTGATGTATTGCACCCCCCAAAACCCGGGCGTAGACTTAATTCACGGTCAGGGCAGGGGGCAGGAAAAAGCAGGGCCGGTGACCGCACCTCCAGGCAGTGCAAACGGGGCTGGGACATGAACGCCGCTAGGGAGAAATAGTCTCCGTGATGAGCCTCCACTCGTCATGGGAATGACCGACCTCGAAGCGCTGCTGCGTCCGGTCAGCGACGACGCTCACTGCGGGCCGGACCTCGATGCCGCGGGCGACCCGGCGTATGTCGAGTTCGGCGTCGCCGCCGAATGGAAGGAAGCGAAATACGTCGGCGACCAGGAAGTCTCGCCCGCGCAGGCGCCCGACTGGCGCAAGCTCAAGGAGACCGGCGCCGCGCTCCTCGCCGTGTCCAAGGACCTGCGCATCGCCAAGCACTACGTCGCCGCGCTCGCCCAGACCGACGGCCTGCCGGGGTTCGCCTCGGGCGTGCGCCTGCTGCGCGACCTGCTCGAGCGCTACTGGGACGCGCTGCACCCGGTGCTCGAGGGGCCGAACGACGACTGGCGCAGGAACCTGGTCATGGACCTGAACGGCGAGCGAGGTGCGCTCGCCGGCCTGCGCGCCGCGTTCATCGCCGAGTCGAGAAAGGCCGGGCGCTTCGCCGTGCGCGATATCGAAGTGCTCGACGGCACGCTGCCGCCCGCGCAGGGCGCGAGCGCGCCCACGGCCGAGTTGCTGCGCGAGGCAATACGCGATACCGACCTCGCCAGCGAGAACCTGAGGCTCGATTCCTGCCGCGAGGCGCTCGCAGACCTCAAAGCGATCCAGGACATTTTTCGCCAGCGCCAGCCGACCCTGTATCCGGAGTTCCCGGTCGCCGAGAAGCTGCTCGCGCGCGCGCAGACGCTGCTCGGCGACGCGCTCGGCTTCGAATCGGCCGCCGACGGCGCGCCGGCCGCGGATGCCGGCGAGGCGCAGGCAGGCGGCGACGGCGCGCCCGGGAAGCTGAAGACCCGCGCCGACGCGCGGCGCATGCTGGAGTCGGTGTGCGATTTTCTCGAGCGCACCGAGCCCGCCCATCCGGCACCGATCCTGATCCGCCGGGCGGCACGGCTGTTGGATTTGAGCTTCGTCGACATCATCCGGGACCTGGCCCCGGAGGCTGCCGGCACGATCGAGAACCTCGGCGGCATACGACGCGAGTCGACGTAGACCGCCGAAAACTTTTCTTAACAGGGGAGGACGACAGTGGGAACCACCAGTTCGCAGAAATTTGTCGCACGCAACCGCGCGCCGCGAGTGCAGATCGAGTACGACGTCGAGCTCTACGGCTCGAAGAAGAAGGTGCAGCTGCCCTTCGTCATGGGCGTGCTCTCCGACCTCTCCGGCAAGCCGGCGGAGCCGCTGGCGCCGATCGCGGATCGCAAGTTCACCGACGTCGACGTCGACAACTTCGACGCGTTCCTCAAGGCGCAGAAGCCTCGGGTCGCATTCCAGGTGCCGAACACGCTCACCGGCGAGGGCAACATCAATCTCGACATCACGTTCGAGAGCATGGACGACTTCACCCCGGCGGCGATCGCGCGCAAGGTCGATTCCCTCAACAAGCTGCTCGAGGCGCGCACCCAGCTCTCCAACCTGCTCACCTACATGGACGGCAAGACCGGCGCAGAGGCCCTCCTGCAGAAGGTGCTGCAGGATCCAGAGCTCCTGAAATCGCTGGGGCAGGCGCCCAAGCCGGCCCAGTAGACAAACGAACCCCAGGAGAGAGATCACCATGGCAACCAACGAAAAGCTGGCGGAGCAGCAGCCCGCCGCCTTGGCGGAGCTCGACGAGTTCTCCGCCCTGCTGAAGAAGGAATTCAAGCCCAAGTCGGAAGAGGCGAACGAAGCGGTGCAGCGCGCGGTGCGCACGCTCGCGCAGCAGGCGCTCTCCGACACCACCGTCGTCAGCGACGACGCGGTGAAGACGATCGAGCGGATCATCGCCGAGATCGACAAGAAACTGACCGAGCAGATCAACAAGATCCTGCACCACGAGGACTTCCAGAAGCTCGAAGGCGCGTGGCGCGGCCTGCACTACCTCGTCAACAACACCGAAACCGACGAGATGCTGAAGATCCGCGTCATGAACGCGCCGAAAGCGGATCTCGCGAAATCGCTCAAGCGCTACAAGGGCACGGCCTGGGACCAGAGCCCGCTGTTCAAGAAGGTGTACGAGGCCGAGTACGGCCAGCTCGGCGGCGAGCCCTTCGGCTGCCTGGTGGGCGACTACCACTTCGACCAGAGCCCGCCCGACGTCGAGCTGCTCGGCGAGCTGGCGAAGAACGCGGCCGCGGCGCACTGCCCGTTCATCAGCGGCGCGTCGCCGACGCTGCTGCAGATGGATTCGTGGCAGGAGCTGGCGAATCCGCGCGACCTCACCAAGATCTTCCAGACGCCGGAGTACGCTGCGTGGCGCTCGCTGCGCGAATCGGACGACGCGAAGTACGTGGGCCTCGCGATGCCGCGGTTTCTCGCCCGGCTGCCCTACGGCGCCAAGACCAGCCCGGTCGAGGCGTTCGACTTCGAGGAGGAGACCGAGAGCGGCTCGCACAACCGCTACAACTGGGCCAACGCGGCCTATGCGATGGGCGTCAACATCACCCGGGCGTTCAAGCTCTACGGCTGGTGCACCACGATCCGCGGCGTCGAATCCGGCGGCGCGGTGCCGAACCTGCCGGTGCACGCATTCCCGACCGACGACGGCGGCGTCGACTCCAAGTGCCCCACCGAGATCGCGATCAGCGACCGGCGCGAGGCGGAGCTCGCCAAGAGCGGCCTGATGCCGCTCGTGCACCGCAAGAACAGCGATTTCGCCGCCTTTATCGGCGCGCAGTCGCTCTACAAGCCGAGCGAGTACCAGGACGCCGACGCCACCGCGAACGAGAACCTCGGCGCGCGGCTGCCGTACATGTTCGCCGTTTGCCGCTTCGCGCATTTCCTGAAGTGCATGGTGCGCGACAAGATCGGCTCTTTCGCCGACGCCCACGCCATGCAGCAGGATCTGCAGCAGTGGATTCTCCAGTACGTCGACGGCGACCCCGGCAATTCCTCGGAATCGACCAAGGCGCGGCGGCCGCTGGCCGGAGCCGAAATCGTGGTCGAGGAGGTGGCCGGAAATCCCGGCTACTACACATCGAAATTCTTCCTCAAGCCTCACTATCAGCTCGAGGGCCTTTCGATTTCCCTGAGGCTCACGTCTAAACTTCCGTCGGCGAAAGCCGCATAAACTGAAACCCACTTCACGGAGGCGCCATGGCAGTAGACATGTTTCTGAAGCTTGACGGCATCAAGGGCGAGTCGCAGGACCATAAGCACAAGGATGAGATCCAGATCTTTTCCTGGAGCTGGGGCATGAGCCAGACGGGAGGGATGTCAACCGGCGGCGGCGGCGGCGCCGGCAAAGTTTCCGTCCACGACATCAGCATTACGAAGCACGTGGACAAGGCTTCGGCCGCACTGCTCCTGCACTGCGCCGGCGGCAAGCACATCCCGAACGGGCTGGTGACGGTGCGCAAAGCGGGCGACAAGCCGCTCGAGTATTTCAAGATGAAGCTGCAGGATGTCATCATCAGCACTGTGCAAACCAACGGAAACACGGGGGATACCCTGATGGAGAACCTGAGTCTCAACTTCGCCAAGTTCCACGTCGAATACACGGAGCAGAAAGCCGATGGCAGCGGCGCGCCGGGCGGAGAAATGGGGTGGGACGTCAAGGCGAACGTCAAGGCCTGAGCGGCTCGGGTTCGATGTGAAAGGAGCACGATGAGCGCAACCCTAAAGCTCGGGGAGCTGGCGAAGGGCTCCACGCGGCTGGCGGACCTCCTGGCGGAGGGGCAGAGCTCCGTGCGCAGCGACCCGGCGAACGCCAAGCGCCGGGTGATGCTGTTCCAGCTCATGGTGCTCTCCGGCCAGTGGGACCGCGCGCTCACCCAGCTCTACGTCATCAAGGAGATGGACGCGGAAGCGGACGACTTCGTGCGCACCTACCGCGAGGTCGTCCGCTGCGAGCTCTTCCGCAAGGAGGTGTTCGGCGGCGGCAAGACGCCGCTGGTGCTGGGCGAGCCGCAGGAGTGGATCGCGAAGCTGAGCGAAGCCGCCCGGCTGCTCGGGCTGGGCAAGGTCGAGGAGGCGGCGCAGCTGCGCGTCGCCGCATTCGACGCGGCGCCTGCGGTGGCCGGCTCGATGAACGGCGCACCGTTCGAATGGATCGCCGACGCGGACGTGCGCCTGGGGCCGGTTTGCGAGGCGATGCTCAACGGCAAGTACTACTGGATCCCGTTCGAGCGCCTGTCGCGCATCGACATCGAGGCGCCGAGCGACCTGCGCGATCTCATCTGGGCTCCGGCGAAGCTGACCTTCCAGAACGGCGGCGAGCAGGTGGCGTTCCTGCCGGCGCGGTACCCCGGCAGCGAGGCGGCGGAGGACGACGAGATCCGCCTCAGCCGCAAGACGGAGTGGCGCGACCTCGGGGCCGACACCCACGTCGGCCTGGGCCAGCGCATGTTCGCAACCGACGTGGGCGAGACCGCGCTCTTGGAGGCCCGTGTAGTCGAGTTGAAGAGGTAACCCGCGGCCATGGCGGAATCGAATCGCGACAGGATCAATCCCTCGCTTCTCGACCGCCTGACCGACGAGGGGCCCGGTGCGCCCGGTCGCGGCGCATCGGCCACGGTGTCCGAGCTGCGCAGGAGCGTGCTGCGCGATCTCACCTGGCTCTTCAATACCACGCGGCCGTTCGCGCCGGAGGTGACCGAGGCGCGACCCCAGGTCAGAAACTCGGTGCTCAACTACGGGCTGCCGCCGCTCTCGGGGATCACCGCCTCGGGGCTGGACATCCGCCAGCTCGAGCGCGCGCTGCGCCAGGCGATCATCGATTTCGAGCCGCGCATCCTGCCCGACAGCGTGGCGGTGAAGGCGCAGCTCGAGCGCGACACGCTCGACCACCACAACGTGGTATCGCTCCACATCGAGGGGCTGCTCTGGGCCCAGCCGGTGCCGATCGAGCTCCTGCTGCGCACCCAGTTCGACCTCGAGACCGGCCAGAGCCGCGTCGAGGAAACCACCGCGGGGCGGCGCTGATGGATCCGCGTCTCCTCGACTACTACAACAACGAGCTCCTGCACGTGCGCGAGACCGCAGCGGAATTCGCGCGCGAGTTTCCCAAGATCGCCGGGCGCCTCGCCCTGGAGGGCGCGGAGTGCGCCGACCCCTACGTCGAGCGCCTGCTCGAGGGCTTCGCCTTCCTGGCGGCGCGGGTGCAGCTCAAGATCGACGCCGAATTTCCGACCTTCACCCAGCACCTGCTGGAGATGGTGTACCCGGGCTTCCTCTCGCCGGTTCCCTCGATGGCCATGGTGCGCTTCGAGCCCGAGCTCGCCGACGGCGGGCTTGCGCAGGGACGCGAGGTTCCGCGCGGCAGCGTCCTGCGGGCGCGGCCTTCCGCGATCCCCGGGGCGGGCACCGCGTGCGAGTTCCGCACCGCCCACGCCGTGAAGCTCTGGCCGATCGAGCTGGTCGAGGCCAAGTACCTCGCCTATCCGCCCGAGCTGCCGCGCGAGCTGAAGCTCGCGCAGAAGGTCTCGGGCGCGATCCGGCTGAGGCTGCGCGCGACCGCGGGGCTGCCATTCAGCGCGCTCGCGCTCGAGCGGCTGCCGGTGCACTTCTCGGGCAATCCGGGCGTCGCGGCGCGCTTGCACGAGGCCGTGCTGTCGTCGGCGCTCGGGGTGCTGGTGCTGCCGGCGACGCCCAAAGCGCGCTGGTTCCACTTCGCCCCAGGCGCCGAAGTGCGGCGCCTGGGCTATTCGGATGACGAGGCCCTGCTGCCGCCGCCGGCGCGCTCGTTCCGCGGCTACCGCCTGCTGCGCGAGTACTTTGCTTTTCCGGCGCGCTACCTGTTCGCCGAGATCGGCGGCCTGCGGCAGGGGCTCGCCAAGTGCAGGGAGAGCGAGCTCGACGTGCTGGTGCTGCTCGGGCGCTCCGACCCTACCCTGGAGAACCTGGTCGACGCTTCGAATTTCTCGCTCTACTGCACCCCCGCGGTGAACCTGTTCCCCAAGCGCGCCGACCGGATCCACGTGACCCCGCGCGTGTCCGAGCACCACGTCGTTCCCGACCGCACCCGGCCGATGGACTTCGAGGTGTACGGCATCACCGAGGTGACCGGCTTCGCCGCGAGCGCCGAGGCGGAGCAGCGCTTCCAGCCGCTCTACGCGACGGTGGATCAGGCGTCGGCCGGCGCCGAGGCGTTCTATACCTTGCGCCGGGTGCCGCGCGTGCAGTCGGCAAAGCAGAAGCGCGTGGGCACGCGGACGAACTACGTCGGCACCGAGGTGTTCATGTCGCTGGTCGACCCCGCGTGCGCGCCGTACGCCGAGACGCTCAGTCAGATGTCGGTGAACACGCTGTGCACCAACCGCGACCTGCCGCTGGTCATGCCCACGGGCGCGCAGAGCGACTTCGTCCTCGACGCCGCGGCGCCGGTGCGCGCGGTACGCTGCCTGGGGACCCCCTCGCGGCCGCAGGAGCCGGTGCTCGACGGCTCGCTCGCGTGGCGCTGCATCAGCCACCTGTCGCTCAACTACCTTTCGCTCACCGATCTCAACGAGCAGGACGGCGCGGTCGCGCTGCGCGAGATGCTGCACCTTTACGCGCGCGAGCGCGAATCGGTGGTGCGGCGCCATCTCGAGGGCCTCCGCTCCGTCCGGGTCGCGCCGATCACGCGTCGCATGGCGGCGCGCGGCCCGGTCACGTTCGGGCGAGGCATGGAAGTGCGATTGAGCTGCGACGAGCGCGCCTTCGAGGGCAGCGGCGCGTTCCTGCTTGGGTCGGTGCTGGAGGAGTTCTTCGCCCGGCACGCCTCCCTCAATTCATTCACGGAAACGGCGCTCGACGTGCTCGGTCGCGGAGAGGTGATGCGGTGGCCAACCCGGTTCGGTCAGCGTCCAGTTCTTTAAAACTCAGCGAAAAACTGAGTGAGGCGCCCTGGGAGTTCGACCTGTTCCAGGCGATGCGCCTGATCGAATCGGCGTATCCCGGGCACTCGCGCATCGGCGAGGCGCGCCGCCCGATAGACGAGCCGGTGCGCTTCGCGCAGGAGGCGTCGCTCGCCTTCGGGCCGGCGGCGCTCGCCGCGTTCGAGCCCGCGAGCGCAGCGCGCCCGCCGCGCCTGGTGCAGCGCGTGCTCGGGCTGTTCGGCCCCAACGGCGCGCTGCCGATCCACCTCACCGACTGGGCGCGCGACCGCGCGCGCAACCACGGCGACTCGGCGTTCGTGCGCTTCATCGACGTGTTCCATCACCGCATGCTGTCGCTTTTCTACCGCGCGTGGGCGCAGGCGCAGCCGGCGGTCAGCCTGGACCGTCCGAGCCAGGACTACTTCGGGCGGCGCCTCGCCGCCCTCTGCGGCCTGGGCGCGCCGTCGCTGCGCGGGCGCGACAGCGCGCCGGATTTCGCCAAGCTGGCGCACGCGGGGGTGTTCGGGCGCCAGGTGCGCAGCGCCGAATGCCTCGAGGTCGTGCTCGCGAGCTACTTCCGCGTCCCGGTTCGCATCGAGGAGTTCGTCGGCCACTGGCTGCGGATCGCGCCCGAGCAGCACACCCGCCTCGGGGCGCGCGAAGGCTTCGCCCGCCTGGGAGAGGACGCGGTGCTCGGCGAGCGCACCTGGCATGCGCAAAGCCGCTTCCGCGTGGTGCTCGGGCCGCTCTCGTTCCGCGAATACGAGCGCTTCCTGCCGAGGGGGCCCAGCGCGCGGGCGCTGCACGACCTCGTCAAGCTGTACGTGGGCATCGAGCACTCCTGGGAGGTGAAGCTGGTGCTGAAGAAGCAGGAGGTGCCGCTCGCCTGGCTCGGCAACTCGGTGTGGGTCGGCTGGTCCTCGTGGCTCGGGGCGCGGCTCACGGACAAGGACGCCGCGGACTATTCGAACACGCAGGACCGGCCGCTGCCGCACTGGGAGCAGCAGGGGCGGCCGGTGCAGCGCGCCGACGAAGCGCCGCCGCAGGACGAGGTGGAGGCGGGCGTGCAACTGGTGCAATAGACAAAGTGCAATAGACAAGGGGAGGGAGGAGTCATGTCGGAGATCAGCAGGGCGGCACTGTTCGGCAAGTTGAATTCGCTCGGGTACAAGGCCATCGAAGCCGCGACCGTATTCTGCAAGCTGCGCGGCAACCCGCACGTGGAGATGGCGCACTGGCTGTTCCAGATCCTGCAGAGCCAGGACAGCGACTTCCACCGCATCGTGCGCCATTACGAGATCGACCCGGCGCGCCTCGCCGCGGACCTCACGCGCTCGCTCGACGCGCTGCCGCGCGGCGCGACCTCGATCTCGGATTTCTCGTCGCACATCGACGAGGCGGTCGAGCGCGGCTGGGTCTACGGGACGTTGCTGTTCAAGGAGAGCGCGGTGCGCACGGGGCATCTCGTGGTAGGCATGCTGAAGACGAGCGGCCTGCGCAACCAGCTCTACGCGATCTCGCCGGAATTCAAGAAGCTGAAGAGCGAGGCGCTGGTCGAGGATTTTTCAAGGATCACGAAGGGCTCCGCGGAGGAAAACCTCGCGGCGAAGGACGGCTCGCAGGTCGGTGGCGGCGCAGCGCCCGGCGAGGCGAGCGGCGCCATGGCGCCGGCGCAGATGGGCAAGCAGGAGGCGCTGAAGAAGTTCGCGGTCGACCTCACGGCGCGCGCGCGCGAAGGCAAGATCGACCCGGTGCTCGGCCGCGACGAGGAGATCCGCCAGATCGTCGATATCCTGATGCGCCGGCGGCAGAACAACCCGATCCTGACCGGCGAGGCCGGCGTCGGCAAGACCGCGGTGGTCGAAGGCTTTGCCGCGCGCATCGTGAAGGGCGACGTGCCGCCGCAACTGAAAGAGGTCAGCCTGCTCTCGCTCGACATCGGCCTGTTGCAGGCCGGCGCGAGCATGAAGGGCGAGTTCGAGAACCGCCTGCGCCAGGTGATCGAGGAGGTGCAGTCCTCGCCCAAGCCGATCATCCTGTTCATCGACGAGGCGCATACCCTGATCGGCGCCGGCGGCGCCGCAGGCACCGGCGACGCGGCGAACCTGCTCAAGCCCGCGCTCGCGCGCGGTAACCTCCGCACCATCGCCGCGACCACCTGGGCCGAGTACAAGAAGTACTTCGAGAAGGACCCGGCGCTTACGCGCCGCTTTCAGGTCGTGCAGGTGCACGAGCCCTCGGAGGACAAGACCATCCTCATGATGCGCGGCGTGGCCTCGACGCTCGAGGCGCACCACCGCGTGCAGATCCTGGACGAGGCGCTGGAAGCCGCCGTGCGCCTGTCGCACCGCTACATTCCCGCGCGCCAGCTTCCCGACAAGGCGGTGAGCCTGATGGATACGGCGTGCGCGCGCGTCGCGGTGAGCCAGCACGCGACCCCGCCCGAGATCGAGGACGCGCAGCGACGCATCGAGACGCTCAACACCGAGCTCGAGATCATCGACCGCGAGGCCGCCATCGGCATCGAGGTCGAGGGCCGCCGCAAGAGCGCCGAGGAAAAGCTCGCCGCCGGCAAGGGCAAGCTCGCCGGGCTCGAGCCGCGCTGGAAGGCAGAGCAGGAGCTCGTCACCAAGGTGCTCGGCCTGCGCGCCAAGCTGCGCGAGGGCCGCAGCCCGGTCGAGGGCACCTCGAGCGACCTTGAGAAGAAGGCCGAAAAAACCCGCAAGGACGAGAAGCAACCGGCTCTAAAGGCGGAGGAACGTTCCGCCTTGCTTGAAGAGCTGAAAACCCTGCAGGGCAAGCTCGCCGCCATGCAGGGCGAGACTCCGCTGGTGCTGCCCACGGCAGACGGGCAGGCGGTTGCCGCGGTGGTGCAGGACTGGACCGGCATCCCGGTGGGGCGCATGGTGAAGAACGAGATCGAATCGGTGCTCAAGCTCGCCGACACGCTCGATCAGCGCGTCATCGGGCAGAAGCACGGCCTGCAGATGATCGCCAAGCGCGTGCAGACCTCGCGCGCCAAGCTCGACAACCCCAACAAGCCGATCGGCGTGTTCATGCTGGCCGGGCCCTCGGGCGTGGGCAAGACCGAGACCGCGCTCGCGCTGGCCGAGTCGCTCTACGGCGGCGAGCAGAACGTGATCACCATCAACATGAGCGAGTACCAGGAGGCGCACACCGTCTCGACGCTCAAGGGCGCGCCGCCCGGATACGTCGGCTACGGCGAGGGCGGGGTGCTCACCGAGGCGGTGCGGCGGCGGCCGTACAGCGTGGTGCTGCTCGACGAAGTCGAGAAGGCGCACTCCGACGTGCACGAGATCTTCTTCCAGGTGTTCGACAAGGGCTGGATGGAGGACGGCGAGGGGCGCTACATCGACTTCAAGAACACCATCATCCTGCTCACCACCAACGCCGGCAGCGAGCTGATCACGAACATGTGCAAGGACCCCGAGCTCCTGCCCGACCCCGAGGCGCTGGCGCGGGCCCTGCGCGAGCCGCTGCTCAAGGTGTTCCCGCCGGCGCTGCTTGGCCGCATCGTGACGATTCCGTACTACCCGCTGTCGGACCAGATGCTCGCGACCATCATCCGCCTGCAGATCGGCCGGATCAAGCGGCGCATCGAGGAGAACCACGGGGTTGAGTTCGGCTTCACCGACGAGGTGGTGGCCCTCGTCGGCAAGCGCTGCACCGAGCTCGAGAGCGGCGGCCGCATGATCGACGCGATCCTCACCAACACCGTGCTGCCGCGCATCAGCGAGGAGTTTCTGAAGCGCATGATGGCGGGCGAGCCGGTGAAGAGCGTCGCCCTTGGCGTGGCGGGCGGCGACTTCGCCTACAATTTCAGCTAGCGCGGGAGAGGGGAGAGCGCCGTGGCAGGCATGACAAGGCTGCTTGAGGCCGGGACGCCGCTCGGCGCCGGCGTGCTGACGCTGCAGAGGATGTCGGGCAAGGAGGAGCTCGGGCGCCTGCCGGAGTTCCAGCTCGACTTCGTCTCGCGGCGGGGCGACATCAAGCCGGAAGAGATCCTCGGCAAGAACGTCACCTGGACGCTCGAGCTCGCGGACGGCGGGCAGCGCTACTTCAACGGCTTCGTCACGAGCTTCGCCGACAACGGCGAGAGCGACGCGTCGGTCTTCGAGACCGGCGGCAAGGGCACGGTGTACAAATATTCGGCCACAGTGCACCCGTGGCTGTGGTTCCTCACGCGCACCTCGAACTGCCGCATTTTCCAGAACCTGTCGGTGCCCGAGATCGTCGACCAGGTGTTCAAGGACTACAAGTTCGCCGATGCGAGGAAGGTCCAGCTGGGGGCCGACTATCCCAAGAAGGAGTTTTGCGTCCAGTATCGCGAGACCGACTTCAACTTCGTCTGCCGCCTGCTCGAGCAGGAGGGGATCTACTTCGCGTTCGAGTACGACGACGGCAAGAACACGCTCATGCTCATGGCCTCGCAGGGCGCGCACAAGACACTGCCGACGCTCGAGGCGCTGTTTCACCAGGACCTGGCCGCGCACAGGGACAAGGACTGCTACGACTCGTGGAGCGCGGCGCGCGAGATCCAGCCCGGCAGGTATTTGATCGACGATTACGACTGCATGACGCCGCGAGTCGCGATGCTGGGCGACGGTCTTCCCGAGATCAAGAAGACGCACGACCTCGCGGAGTTCGAGATCTACGACTATCCGGGGGAGTACGACAAGCCCGCGGAAGGAACGCAGTACGCGAAGACGCGCATCGAGGAGCTGCACACGAAGTTCGAGACCTTCTTCGGCGCTGGCAACGCGCGGCAGACCGCGCCTGGGCGGCTGCTCAAGCTGCAGGATCACCCGCGGAACTCGTACAACGCGGAATACCTTCTCACGGGAGTGAATTACGCCGCCACGGCGGGCAACCTCGCCTCGGGCGGCGAGGCCGCCATGTTCAGCTGCAACGTGGCGGCGATCAGCTCCAAGGCCATTTTCCGGCCGGCGCGGCTCACGCCCAAGCCGATCGTCCAGGGCACGCAGACCGCGTTCGTGGTCGGGCCCGCGGGGGAGGAGATCTACACCGACGAATACGGCCGCATCAAGGTGCAGTTCCACTGGGACCGCTACAGCAAGACCGACGAGAACAGCTCCTGCTGGGTGCGCGTTTCCCAGCCCCTCGCGGGAAAGGACTGGGGCTTCGTCACCATCCCGCGCATCGGGCAGGAAGTGCTGGTCGACTTCCTCGAGGGCGATCCGGACCATCCGGTGGTGATCGGAGCGCTCTACAACGGCGAGGCGAAGCCGGCCTTCAAGCTCCCCGACAACAAGTCGCAAAGCGGGTTCAAGAGCAAGTCCTACAAGGGCAGCGGGTTCAACGAGCTGCGCTTCGAGGACAAGGCGGGCTCGGAGGAAATCTACCTCCACGCCCAGAAGGACCAGAGCGCGCTGGTCGAGCACGACCGCGTCGAGAAGCTGGGCAACGAGAGCCACCTCATCGTCGGCAAGGACGCGTTCGAGGAACTGGGCGGCGACCACCATGTCGAGGTCGCCGGCGACCGCAACGAAAAGCTCGGCGGCGGGCTGTCGCTCAACATCGGAAAGGACATGCAGGCCAAGCTCGGCACCAAGCTCGCCTGCGACGCCGGCACCGAGATCCACCTCAAGGCGGGCACGACCATGGTGCTCGAGGCGGGCGCCTCGCTCAGCCTCAAGGTGGGCGGCAACTTCATTACCCTGAACTCGGGCGGCGTCTTCATCAAGGGTACGATGGTCATGATCAACTCGGGCGGAGCGGCGGGCAGCGGCTCGGGCGCTTCGCCCCAGGCGCCCAAGCCGCCGAAGGAACCCGCGCAGTCCAAGGGTGGCGATGTCACGCAGGCGCCCACGAGGCAGAAGCCGACGGCGTACTCGCCGCAGGCCAACATGTTCAAGATGGCCGCCGACAGCGGCACCCCGTTCTGCGAAGTGTGCAACTGCTGAAGGATCATGGCCGCCGCCATCACCGCGGAGAAGCTGTTCGAAGGGTTCCTCGGCGAGGACGGCGAAGAGGTGTGCGCGCTGCTCGACGGCGCCTCGGTGCCGGGGCTCCTCGAGCGGCTCGACGCCGAGCCTGCCCTGGAGGTGGAGTGCCTCCTGCGCGGCGAGCTCGAGCCCGACATGGCGGAGGTCGCGCCGTATCTCGTACGGCTCGAGCCCGGCGCCGAGTTCG
>DASYPG010000667.1:0-9482 GCA_036006885.1 Burkholderiales bacterium
CGCGACATGACCCGCAGGTTCTGGGTGAGCGCGGTGTTGAGCGCGCCGCTCGTGGTGCTCGCGATGGCGCCTTACCTCGGGTTCGCCGAGCCCTTCGGCTTTTCGCCACGGGTGCGCTCGTTCCTCGAGTTTCTGCTCGGCACGCCGGTGGTACTGTGGGGCGGCTGGCCGTTCTTCCACAAGTTCTGGTTCTCGCTCAAGAACCGCAGCCCGAACATGTACACGCTGATCGGGCTCGGCGTCGCGCTCGCCTACGTCTACAGCATCGTGGCGGTGTTCGCGCCGGGCCTTTTCCCGGCCGAATTCCGCATGCACGGCGGCGAAGAGGTCGGCGCCTATTTCGAGGCGGCCGCCGTGATCGTCACGCTGGTGCTGCTCGGAGAGGTGATGCAGCTGCGCGCCATAGGCGAGACCAGCCAGGCGATCCGGCAGCTGCTCGCCCTCGCGCCGCATACCGCGCTACGGGTCGAGGCGGACGGCCGCGAGGCCGAAGTCCCGCTCGCGGAGGTCAAGGCCGGCGACCGGCTGCGGGTGCGCCCGGGCGAAAAGATCCCGGTGGACGGAACCGTGCTGGAAGGGTCCTCGCACGTCGACGAGTCGATGCTCACCGGCGAACCCATTCCGGTGCAGAAAAAGCCCGGCGATCGCGTGACCGGCGCCACCATCAACGGCAAGGGCACCGTCGTCATCCGCGCCGAGCGCGTAGGCTCGGACACGCTCCTCGCGCAGATCGTGCACATGGTCGCCCAGGCGCAGCGCACACGCGCGCCGGTGCAGCGCCTCGCCGACTTGGTGGCCGCGTACTTCGTGCAAACGGTGATCGCCATCGCGGTGCTCACCGCCCTTGCATGGTGGTTCTTCGGCCCGGAACCGCGGCTCGCGTATGCGCTGGTCAATGCCGTGTCGGTGCTGATCATCGCCTGCCCTTGCGCGGTGGGCCTCGCCACGCCGATCTCGATCACGGTGGCGATGGGCCAGGGCGCTCTCAACGGGATCCTGTTCCGGAACGCCGAGGCGGTCGAAAAGCTGCGCGAGGTCGATACCCTCCTGGTGGACAAGACCGGCACGCTGACGCTAGGCCGCCCCGAGCTCGTCGACTTCATCGTGCACGGCATCGACGAGCGCGAGGCGCTGCAGCTTATCGCGAGCGTGGAGCGCGCAAGCGAGCATCCGCTCGCGCAGGCCATCGTGCGCGGCGCCGAAACCCGCAAGCTCGCGCTGCAGCCGGTCGAACGGTTTCGCTCGGTGACCGGCTCGGCGGTCGAGGGCGTGGTCGCAGATCGGAAGATCACGGTCGGCAGCGCGCTCGCGATGCACCCTTTTGGGGGTGCCCCGGCGGCGCTCGCCGAGGCCGCCGACGCGTTGCGCGCGCATGGCAAGGGCGCGATGTTCGCCGCCATCGACGGCCGCGTCGTTGCACTCATCGCGGTGGCGGATCCGATCAAGGAGACGACCGCGGATGCGGTGCGCCAGTTGAAGGAGCAGGGCATTCACCTCGTCATGCTCTCGGGCGACGCCCGCAAGACCGCCGAGGCGGTGGCGCGCCAGCTCGGCATCGACGAAGTCGTGGCCGAGGTCCTGCCCGAGCAGAAGGTAGAGAAGATCAAGGCGCTGCAAGCCTCCGGGCGCTTCGTTGCGATGGCCGGCGACGGCATCAACGACGCGCCGGCGCTCGCCCAGGCGAACGTCGGCATCGCCATGGGCACGGGCACCGACGTCGCCATCGAAAGCGCCGCCGTGACCCTCGTCAAGGGCGACCTGCGCGCCACCGTGAAGGCGATCCGCCTCTCGCGCGCGACGATGCGCAACGTGAAGCAGAACCTGTTCTTCGCGTTCGTCTACAACGCTGTTGGGGTGCCGGTCGCCGCGGGCGTCCTCTATCCGGTTTTCGGCCTGCTTCTCTCCCCGATCTTCGCGGGCGCGGCCATGGCCATGAGCTCGGTGTCAGTGGTGAGCAACGCGCTGCGACTCAAAAGGGTGAAACTGTGACGGCATCCAGCCCTTCGCTCCATTGTTATAGCTGGACTGCTGGTGCAAGCCCCATCTTTGCTCCAGATCAAACGTGCGGCGATTTCGAATGCCACCATGTACTTGCTAGAAACCAACCGGATCTGGAGATCACGATGGAAAGCGGCGGACCGGGACCGACCGGCGGCCACACGGCCGACCGATCCAAGGCTCCATAGCGGTGGCGTTCTAGGTACAATCGCTGCCCATGCCGGCCCGGCTAAGACGACGGATCGCCCTTGTCCTCCTGGCGCTGCTCGCGTTCGCGCAGGTCAACGTCGCGCTGGCGGGATGCTTCATGGACCGCGCGTCTTTGGCGTCCGTCACGGCGACGACCCCTGACATGGACGGTACATGCGATGGCTGCAGCATGCCGCCATCCGGCCCGGCACACCAGATCTCGAATGTGTGCATCGTCCACTGCACTTCCGATTTGCAGCTGACGACCGCAGATATACCGCTGGTGTTCGACGCGGTCGAGATACCGATCTTCGTAGTACCGCCGTTCGAATCTCCGCCGCTTGCAAAATCGGCGCTTGACGGTCCTCCCGTAGCGGCGCCGCCTCGGCGCATCCTGCTTCACTCCTTCCTGATCTGATCTCCTCCGCGCGCCGATAGGTGCGCTGGCAGTCGTCACACCGCGGCGTCGTGGTCGCGGATCCTGAACACGCGGAGATCAAAAATGCATTACATGCTGAAAGGTTGGTCGTGCGCGGCGCTCGCGCTGCTGGCGCTGCCGGTGCACGGGCAGCCGCTGTCGCTGCAGGACGCGCAGCGCCGCGCGCTCGAGCGCTCGCGGCAGCTTGCGGTGCAGGACTTTGCCGTCACCGCTTCGCGCGAGATGGCGGTGGCCGCGGGCCAGCTGCCTGACCCGACGCTGAAATTTGGCATCGACAATCTGCCGGTCACTGGCCCGGACCGCTTCAGCCTCACGCGGGATTTCATGACCATGCGGCGGATCGGGGTCATGCAGGAGCTCACGCGCGGCGAAAAGCGCGAGCTGCGCGCGCAGCGCTTCGAGCGCGAGGCCGAGAAATCATCTGCCGAGAAAACGGGCGCGATCGCCGCGATCCAGCGCGACACTGCCCTTGGCTGGCTGGATCGCTTCTATGCCGAGGCCATGGCGCGGGTGATTGCCGAGCAGGCCGACCAGGTGAGGCGGGAAATCGTTGCCGCCGAAGGCGCCTACCGCGGCGGTCGCGGCACGCAGGCGGACGTGATCAGCGCGCACAGCGCCTTGGCCGCGCTCGAAGAGCGGGCAAGCGAATACGCGAGCCGCATCCGAGTTGCCAAGGCGAACCTCGCGCGCTGGATCGGCGAGGACGCTGACGCCCCGCTCGCGCCGAAGCCCCCCATGGATACGGTGAGGCTCGATACCGACGCGCTCGAAGCGCACCTCTCCACCCACCCGGAGATCGTCGTCCTTGCCAAGCAGGAGGAGATCGCCGCAACAGAAGCGCGCCTTGCCCAGGCGAGCAGCAAGCCGGATTGGACGCTCGAGGCCGCCTACCAGCAGCGCGGTCCGGATTTTTCGAACATGGTCTCGCTCGGCGTCTCGATACCCCTGCCGTGGGATCGCGCCAATCGGCAGGACCGGGAAGTTGCTTCGAAGCTCGCCATGGCCGAGCAGGCGCGCGCCCAGCGCGAGGAGATGCTGCGCGCGCATGTAGGCGACGTGCGCGCGATGCTCGAAGAATGGCATAACCGGCGAGAGCGCCTGGGACGTTACGAGCGGGATCTCATTCCGCTCGCCCGCGAGCGCGCGCGTGCAGCGCTGGCTGGCTATCAGGGGGGTAGGACGAGTGTCTCCGACCTCCTTCTCGCGCGCCGTAACGAGAGCGAGGTCCGAATGCAGGCGGTGCAGCTTGAGATGGAAGCGGCGCGGCTTTGGGCGAAGCTCAACTTCCTCATTCCGGAAAGTGAACCACACGAGAAAGAGCACAAATGAACACCCGAACAATGATCGTCGGACTGGCGCTCGCAGGTGTTCTGGTCGCGGCCGGCTATGGCCTTTATTCCATCGGCATGGACCGCGGAATGAAGATGGCAGGTACCGCTGCCGCCGGCGGCGGTGCCCAACAGCCGGGTGCGGTCGACCCGGCCACGGGGAAAAAGGTTCTTTACTGGCACGACCCGATGGTGCCGGGACAGAAGTTCGACAAGCCCGGCAAATCGCCCTTCATGGACATGCAGCTCGTGCCGGTCTACGCGGACGAAGCCGGCAGCGAAGGCGCGGTCAGCATCAACCCGCGTATGCAGCAGAACCTCGGCATGCGTCTCGCCGAGGTTCGCAGAGGCGCGCTTGCGCCGACGGTCGAGGCAGTAGGAACCATTGCGTACAACGAGCGCGATATGGCGCTCGTCCAGGCGCGCGCCAACGGCTTCGTCGAGCGGCTCCATGTGCGCGCGACGCTCGATCCGGTGCGCAAGGGCCAGCCTCTGGCCGAGGTGTATGTTCCCGACTGGGTCGCGGCGCAGGAGGAATACCTCTCGGCGCGCCGCATGGACGGCACGCGGCTGGAAGGTTTGGTGGAGGGGGCGCTTCAGCGCATGCGCCTGGCGGGGATGAGCGAAGAGCACATCCGGATGGTGCAATCCACCGGCAAGGTGCATCCCCGTCTTACCGTCATTTCCCCGATCGGTGGCGTCGTGGCGGAGCTGGGCGCGCGTGAAGGCATGACGGTGATGTCGGGAGCGCCGCTTTTCCGCATCAACGGTCTCGGTACTGTGTGGGTCAACGCCGAGGTGCGCGAAAACCAGGCGAGCGAAGTGCGGGTGGGCAATCTGGTCGAAGCCCGCACCCCTGCATTGCCGGGCAAGGTGTTCAAGGGCCGCGTGAGCGCCATCCTGCCGGAAGTGAATCCCGCAACGCGCACGCTCAAAGCGCGCGTTGAGCTTGCCAATCCGGGCGGCGAGCTCAAGCCGGGCATGTTCGCCGCCGTCAACTTCACGCCGGCGGCGCGCAAGGAGGCGCTGGTGGTGCCCAGCGAGGCGGTGATTCAGACGGGCAAGCGCACCGTCGTCATCGTGGCGCAGGGCGACGGGAAGTTCGCCCCCGTCGACGTCGACATCGGCATCGAGACCGGCGGGCAGACCGAAATCCGCAAGGGACTCGAGGCGGGGCAGAAGGTGGTGGTGTCCGGCCAGTTCCTGATCGATTCCGAATCGAGCCTGAGATCCACGACGGCGCGCATGGGAGAGTCGTCGCCTCAGGGCGCAGATCCCGCCGCTGCCACCCATAAGGGCACGGGGAAAGTCGAGAAGATCGACAAGGACGGAGTCATCCTGTCGCACGGCCCGATCGCTTCGCTGCAGTGGCCGCCGATGACCATGGGCTTCAGGCCGCCGCCCAACGGTATCCCCAAGGACATCACGGTCGGCGCCACCGTCAACTTCGAATTCCGCCAGTCCAAGGACGGGCGTTTCGAGATCGTCGCGATCTCGCGGGCGGCTAAATGATCGCGAACCTAATTCGGTGGTCGATCCATAACCGCTTCCTCGTGCTGCTGGCAACGCTCATGGTTTCGGCCTGGGGCGTCTGGGCGATGCTGAAGACGCCGCTCGATGCGATTCCGGATCTCTCCGACGTGCAGGTCATCATTCGCACGACCTATCCGGGGCAGGCGCCGCAGATCGTCGAGAACCAGGTCACCTATCCGCTCGCGACCACGATGCTCTCGGTGCCGGGCGCGAGGACGGTGCGCGGCTACTCGATGTTCGGCGATTCGTTCGTATATATCCTGTTCGAGGACCGCACCGACCCGTACTGGGCGCGCTCGCGCGTGCTCGAATACCTGAACCAGGTGCAGTCGCGCCTGCCGCCGCAGGCAAAGACCGCGCTCGGGCCCGATGCCACGGGCGTCGGCTGGGTATACGAATACGCGCTGATCGATCGCAGCGGCAAGATGGATCTCTCGCAGCTGCGCGCGCTTCAGGACTGGTTCCTCAAGTACGAGCTGAAATCGGTGCCCAACGTCTCCGAGGTCGCGAGCGTGGGAGGCATGGTGCGCCAGTACCAGATCGTGCTCGATCCCGACCGGATGCGCGCGTACGGCATCCCGCACATGAAAGTGTTGGAGGCGGTGAGCCGCGCCAACCAGGAAACGGGCGGCTCGGTGCTCGAGCTCGGCGAAGCCGAATACATGGTGCGCGCCTCCGGCTACCTGCAGTCGCTCGACGATTTTCGCAGGATCCCCCTCATGACGACGGAAGCGGGCATCTCCGTGAGACTGGGGGACGTCGCACGCATGCAGGTGGGTCCCGAGATGCGCCGCGGCATCGCCGAGCTGAACGGCGAGGGCGAGGTCGCCGGCGGCATCATCGTGATGCGCTCGGACAAGAACGCGCTCGAGACCATCGACGCCGTCAAGGCGAAGATCGAAAAGCTGAAACCCGGCCTGCCGCCGGGCGTGGAGATCGTCCCGGTCTACGACCGCTCCAGCCTCATCAAGCGCGCGGTATCCAATCTTCAGCAGAAGCTCGTCGAGGAATTTATCGTCGTCGCGCTGGTCTGCCTGGTGTTCCTGTTCCACCTGCGCTCGGCCTTCGTCGCGATCGTCTCGCTGCCGCTCGGGATCCTGGTCGCCTTCATCGTCATGTACTACCAGGGGGTCAACGCCAACATCATGTCCTTGGGCGGCATCGCAATCGCCATCGGCGCGATGGTCGATGCGGCAGTGGTGATGATCGAGAACGCGCACAAGCACATCGAGGCCTGGCACCACGACCATCCGGGACAGAAGCTGGAAGGCGCGGAGCAGTGGCGCGTGGTCGGCGAGGCGGCGGCCCAGGTCGGGCCGGCGTTGTTCGCCTCGCTACTGATCATCACCTTCTCGTTCATCCCGGTCTTCACGCTCGAGGCGCAGGAAGGGCGCCTCTTCTCGCCGCTCGCCTATACCAAGACCTACGCCATGGCCGCGGCGGCGGGGCTTGCAGTCACGCTGATTCCTGTGCTGATGGGTTATCTCATCCGCGGCAAGATTCCCGACGAGCGCAAAAATCCACTGAACCGCGGCCTGATCGCGCTGTATCTGCCCGCGCTCAACAAGGTGCTCGCGTTCCCGAAAGTTACGCTGGCGCTGGCGCTTCTGATCCTGCTAGCCACCGCCTATCCGGCCATGCGCCTGGGCGGCGAATTCATGCCGCCGCTCGACGAAGGGGACCTGCTTTACATGCCCTCGGCGCTGCCCGGCATTTCCGCTGGCAAGGCCGCGGAGCTCCTGCAGCAGACCAACCGCCTCATCAGGAGCGTGCCCGAAGTCGCGACCGTGTTCGGCAAGGCCGGACGCGCCGAGACCGCGACCGATCCGGCGCCGCTCGAGATGTTCGAGAGCACGATCCAGTTCAAGCCGCGGGATCAATGGCGCGCCGGCATGACGCCCGAGAAGCTGGTCGAGGAACTCGACCGCACCGTCAGGGTGCCGGGCCTGTCGAATATCTGGGTACCCCCGATCCGCAATCGCATCGACATGCTGGCCACAGGCATCAAGAGCCCCGTGGGCGTGAAAGTCGCCGGCACCAGCCTGCAGGAGGTTGATCGGATCGCGGCCGAGGTCCAGCGCGTGGTGAAGCAGGTCCCGGGCGTGACCTCGGCGTTTGCCGAGAAGTTGAGCGGCGGGCGTTACATCGACGTCAAGATCGACCGCGACCGCGCGGCCCGCTACGGATTGAACATCGCCGACGTGCAGAGCATCGTCTCGGCGGCGATCGGCGGCGACAACATCGGCGAGACGGTCGAGGGATTGCAGCGCTTTCCGATCAACCTGCGTTACCCGCGCGAAGTCCGGGACTCGGTCGAGAAGATCCGGGACCTGGCGGTGCTCACCGAGCGCGGCGCGCAGATCCGCCTGCGCGATGTGGCAGCGATCGCCATCAGCGACGGCCCACCGATGCTCAAGAGCGAGAACGCGAGACTTTCGAGCTGGGTGTACATCGACCTGCAGGGACGCGACCTGAGCTCCGCCGTGCGCGAAATGCAGGCCGCGGTTGCAAAGGAGATCAAGTTCCCGGCCGGCTATTCCATGTCGTGGTCCGGCCAGTTCGAGTTCCTGGAGCGCGCCACGGCCAAGCTGAAGCTGGTGGTGCCGGCCACGCTGCTCATCATCTTCGTGCTGCTTTACCTCACCTTCCGGCGCTTCGGCGATGCGTTCCTCATCATGGCGACGCTGCCCTTCGCGCTGGTCGGCGGCTTCTGGCTGCTTTTCGCGCTGGGCTATCACATGTCGATCGCGGCGGCGGTCGGCTTCATCGCGCTGGGCGGTGTCGCGGCGGAGATCGGCGTGGTGATGCTGCTTTACGTGAACCAGGCCATTTCCGAGCGCGAAGGCAAGAACCGGCTCAACAGCAGGAACGATCTGGCCGAGGCGATCATCGAAGGTGCGGCGCTGCGGGTGCGGCCTATCGCCATGACCGTCGCGGTGATCATCGCCGGCCTGCTGCCGATCATGTTCGGCAGCGGCACCGGCTCCGAGGTCATGGGCCGCATAGCCGCGCCGATGATCGGCGGCATGGTGAGCGCTCCCCTTCTTTCCATGTTCGTGGTCCCCGCAGTGTTCTTCCTGCTGCGCCGCCGCCACTACCGACTTTTTTCTTCACCGAAAGGAGCATCGCAATGAAACGCAACGCTGCCTTAGCCTTTGTAACCGTCCTCGCCGCGGCCGGCGCCGCCTTTGCCCAGTCCGACAGCATGAAAGGCATGGACATGAAGGGAATGGATATGGACAAGAAGGCGTCCGGGAAGAAGGCTCAAGGAACAACCCACAAGGCCACCGGTACCGTGCAGAAGCTCGACCCGGCGGCCGGTATCGTAACGATCGCGCACGGTCCGGTCGAGTCGATGAAATGGCCGGCGATGACCATGAGCTTCAAGGTCAAGGACAAGGCGCTGCTCGACAAATTCTCGCCCAACAAGAAGGTGGAATTCGAATTCGTCCAGCAGGGCAAGGACTACGTGATCACCTCGGCGAAGTAAGATGTCCGATCCCGCTCGAAGCGGCAGTCCCATTGTCGAGAGCCTTGCGCTATGAGCGGCGTACCGGCTGCATTAAGCGCGGCGCTGCTCTTTGGAGCAAGCACGCCGCTGGCGAAGCTGCTGCTCGGCGACGTCAGTCCCTGGCTGCTCGCGGGGTTGCTCTACCTCGGTTCCGGCATCGGGCTGGCCCTGCTGCTTGCACTGAGCCGCGCCGAGCGCGCGCGCCTCAGCGCCGGCGACTGGCGCTGGCTCGCGGGAGCGGTCCTGAGCGGCGGCGTGCTCGGGCCGGTGCTCCTCATGTGGGGGCTGTCGCGCATGCCCGCGTCGGGCGCGGCGCTGCTGCTCAACGCCGAAGCCGTCTTCACCGCGCTACTCGCGTGGTTCGCATTCCGGGAGAACTTCGACCGGCGGATCGCGCTCGGAATGGCGCTGATCGTCGCGGGCGCCGCGGTGCTGTCCTGGCCGGGCGAGGCAGGCTTCGGCGCCACGGCGCCGGCGCTCGCCG
>DASYPG010000668.1:0-5119 GCA_036006885.1 Burkholderiales bacterium
TTGAGCGCCTCGATCCGGGCGAGCACCGCCTTGGTGACCTCGAAGGGCGAAAGCGTCTGGGTGCGGAAACCTTCCAGCAATTCGCACGCGGTGAGCGCGCAAAGATCCCGTCTCATGGATGACGCTTCAAAGCCTTCGCGCGCCAGAGCGGCCAGGCGCGGTAGTAGTCCTGCCGCGCGACCGAAGCCTGCACTTCGGCGTCGTCGAGATAGGTGATGTCGCCGCTCGGGCCGGCGAGCGCCATCGCCTGCATCTGCATGCGAGCGCTCTGTTCGAGATACACGCTGCGCCCCACCGCGCGCGGCAGGCTTTCGCCGACCACCACCGAGCCGTGGCCGCGCATCAGGGCGGCGGGCTTTTTCGCCAGGGTCGAGGCCAGCGCCTTGCCCAGAACCGCATCCTTGACCAGGAGATCGGTTCCCTTGCGCACGTCGCGGATCTCGAAATTCGGCAGGCCCTCGCCGATGAAGGAGGCCATGTGATAGAGCGCGCGCATCGGGACGCCCGTGACACTGAACGGAATCACCGAGGGCGAGTGGTTGTGCACCACGCACATGACCTCCGGCCGGGCGCGGTAGATCTCGCCGTGGATGAAGCGCTCGTTCACCGATTCGCGGCTGCCCGCATCTATCGGATGGCTGTCGAGGTCGTACTGGATCAAGTCCTCTTCAGTCACCAATTCAGGGGCAACCGAGCGCGCGAGGTGATAGCGCTCGGGATTGCGCGGCGAGCGCAGGCTGACGTGGCCGTACGCGTCGATCACGCCGTGCGCCGCGAGAATGCGGTATGCCGCGACCAGGTCTTCGAGTTCTTGCATTTAATCCGCTTTGATTCCTGCTGCACTGACGACGCGGCTCCAGCGCGGCAGCTCCCTCTTCACGAGGTCGCCCAGCCGCTGGGGCGCTCCGCCCACCGGCGTCATGCCCTGCTTCTCGAGTACCTCGCGCACCTGCGCCTCGCGCAGCGCCGTATTCAGGTCGCTATTGAGCTTTTGCACCACCTGCGCGGGCGTGCCCGCGGGAGCGAACGCGCCGTACCAGGTCTCGACCTCCAGGTCCGGCAGCCCTTGCTCCTTCATCGTCGGCACATCGGGATAGGCGGGCGAGCGCTCGGCGCTCATTACGGCGAGCGCGCGCAGCCTTCCGGACTGCACGTGCGGGTGCGCGGTCTGCACCGCGGCAATGGTCGCGTCCACGTGGCCGCCCACGACGTCGGTGAGGGCGCCGGCGGCCGCCTTGTAGGGCACGTGCACGATGTCCATGCCGGTTTCGAGCTTGATGAGCTCCATCGCAAGATGCTGCGGCCCGCCGCTGCCCGGGGAGGAATAGTGCATCTTGCCCGGCTCGCGCTTCGCGAGCTCGATCAGCTCCTTCATCGAGCGCGCCGGCACCTGGGGATTCACCACGACGACGAGCCCGCTCGTGGCGATGAGCGCCACCGGCTCGAAGCTCTTCACCGGATCGTAGGGCAGGTTTTTCTGCAGCGCCGGCGTGGTGCCGAACGACGTCGCGACGAAGAGCAGCGTGTAGCCGTCGGGCGGCGCCTTGGCGACGAACTCGGCGCCGATGTTGCCGGTCGCGCCGGGCTTGTTCTCGGGCACCACGGCGACCTTCCAGCGCTCGCCGAGCTTCGGCCCGAGGAGGCGCGCCAGGATGTCGGCGCCGGTGCCGGGGGTATAGGGCACGACGATATGAACCGGCCGGCTCGGAAAGTCCTCGGCGAGCGCGGGAATGGAAATGCACAACGCGGCAAGCAACAGCCGGGAGGTTCTCATGACGCGATCATTATAATGAGGCGGTCCATGCGCCTGGTCGTCAACGAACCGCAGGCATTTCGCTTCGAGGTGAACCGCGCGGCGCTGGTGGATCCCGCGATCCACGAGCTCGAGCAGCGCCGCATTTTCGACCGCTGCTGGATCTACGTCGGGCACGAGTCGGAGCTCGCCGCGCCCGGCGATTTTAAGACGCGCGCCGTCGCCGGCCGGCCGGTGATCTTCTGCAGGAACAACGAAAACGAGGCTCGCGTGTTCCTGAACACGTGCCGGCACCGCGGCTCGCTCGTGTGCCGCAGCCGCGAGGGAAACGCCGAGCGCTACACCTGCTTCTACCACGGCTGGACCTACGACCGCGACGGCGCGCTCTACGCGGTGCCCGGGCAGTCGGCCTACCCGCCGGGCTTCGACAAGACTGCGTTCTCGCTCAAGGCGCCGCCGCGGGTGGAGAGCTACCGGGGCTTCGTGTTCCTGAATTTCGACCCCAATGCGGTTTCGCTCGACGAGTACCTGGGTAACGCGAAGGAGTACATCGACCTCGTGATCGACCAGTCGCCCTCGGGCGAGATGCAGGTCATCCAGGGCACGCAGGAATACGACATTCGCGCGAACTGGAAGCTCCTGGTCGAGAACAGCTTCGACGACTACCACCTCCTCAGCACCCATTCCACCTGGCTCGACTACCTCAAGAGCTCGGGCGTCGAGATGAAGCGGCCGGAGAAGGGCGAGATGCTTCCGGCGCACGGCGCGGGCAAGGATCTCGGCAACGGCCACGCCACCACGGACAACGTCAACTTCCGCGGCCGGCCCGTGGCGCGCTGGATCCCCATCTACGGCGAGGCGGCGAAGCCGGAGCTCGAGAAGATCCGCGCCGAGCTCGTCGCGCGGCTCGGCGAAGCGCGCGCGGCGCGAGTTGCCGACACCAACCGCAACCTGATCGTGTTTCCGAACCTCGTCCTCGCCGACGGCTCGTCGGTGACGATACGGACCTTCCAGCCGCTCGCCGCCGACCGCATGCGCGTGACCGCATGGGCCCTGGGACCCAAGGAGGAGAGCGCGACGGCGCGCGCGGTGCGGCTGGACAGCTTCCTCACCTTCTACGGGCCGGGCGGCTTCGCCACGCCCGACGACATCGCCGCGCTCGAATCCGTGCAGCAGGGCCTCGCCACCTACCGCGAGATCCCCTGGTCGGTGATGAGCCGCGGCATGGCAAAGGAGGGCGAGCAGCTCAACACCGACGAGCTGCATCTGCGGGCATTCTGGATCCAGTGGGACAAGCTCATATCGCAGTAACCCGTCAGGAGATCGAAGATTTCCTCTACGAGGAAGCCGCGCTCCTGGACGCCTGGAAACTCGACGAGTGGCTCGCGCTGCTCACGGCCGATGCGTATTATCGCGTGCCTTCCAACGACCGCCCCGAGTCCGATCCGGGCGGGACGCTCTTCACCATCGCCGACGACATCGCGCGCATCCGTTCGCGCGTCGCGCGCCTGAAGGACCGCAACGCGCACGCCGAGTTTCCGCCCTCACGGACGCGTCGCCTCATCACCAATGTCCGCATCACAGAACACGACCCATTGCGTGTCGAGGCCAACTTCGTGGTCTACCGTTATCGCAGCAACGACGACGCGCGGCAGTATGTCGGCCGGTACCGCTATCTGCTCCGCAAGGAGGGTGCACGCCTCAGAATCGCCGGGCGCGAGGCGATCCTCGACGCGATGGAGCTTGCATCGCTCGGCGCGGTAAGCTTCATTTTGTAGGCTTAGAACCCCTTTCGGTGCTAAATGCCAACTAGGCGTTGCTAAATGCCAACTGGGCCATGGAAGCGCCCTGCGCCGGTGGGTACAGTCCGTTATCCCAACTTAGTGGAGTCCCCATGAGAAAGCTCAGATTCGCAATGGCGGGACTTGCCCTCGCCGCCGCCGGCTCGGCTCAGGCGGCCGGAGTCGGGGTGCGCGTCGGCACGACGGGACTCGGCGCCGACGTCGCCTGGGACCTCGCGCCGACTTTTAGTGCTCGCCTCGGCTACTCGGGCGGGAGCGTGAGCCACGACGTCAGCACGGACATCACCTATCACGGCAAGCTCAAGCTGTCGAACTTCAACACGTTCCTCGATTTCGCCCCGCTCGGGCCGCTCTTCCGCATCACCGGCGGTTTCGTCTTCAACCAGAACAAGTTCGACGTACAAAGCGATACCGTGAACGGAGTGAACGTCAGCGGAACGGTGAAGCCGGAAAAGACCGCGGCGCCGTACCTCGGCATTGGCTACGGACGTGTGTCGGGAACGGGAGTCAATTTCTACGCCGACCTGGGCGTCATGTTCCAGGGCACACCGCAAGCTACGCTGACCGCCAACTGCGGCGCGTTCGCCGGCACCCCCCAGTGCACCAGCGCGCAGGGCCAGGTCGCGGCGGAGCAGGCGCGGCTCGAGGACAAGCTGAAGAACGCGAAGTACTATCCGGTGCTCAACATCGGACTGACCATAGGCTTCTAAAGCAGGCTTCTGAAGTGCAGAGAAACGACGCCCGGACGCTCACGCGCTACAACGCGTGGGCGAACGAGCTCATCTTCGCCGCGGTGGCGGCGCTGCCGGAGGGTGAGGCGGTGAAGCCGCGGCGCAGCGTGTTCAGGAACATGGTGCACACGCTGAACCATAACTTCGTGATCGACCGCATCTTCCAGGCGCATCTGGAGGGCCGTAGCCACGGCTACGGCGCGCGCAACACCCCCGACCATCCGCCGCTCGCGGAGCTGTGGCGCGCGCAGCAGGAACTTGATCAGTGGTATGTCGCCGCCTATGACGGTATGGACGATACCCGCTTGAACCAAACCGTAAGCTTCAGCTTCGTCGGCGGCGGTGAAGGCGCGATGACGCGCGGCGAGATGTTGCAGCACCTCGTCAACCATACGAGCTACCACCGCGGCTTTGTCGCGCAGATGATCTACGACGTGCCGGCCCGCCCGCCGACCACCGACCTCACCGTTTTCCTGAGGGACGCCGCACCGAAGCTGGATTGAAGCAATGACCAAGCACATCATCAACATCGCCGAAGTCGAGCTGCAGCCGCGCCCGCCCCAGTTCGCGCCCACGGGCGCGGCGGCACAGCGCTTCGAGGCGCGCAGCGGCATGATCGCCTCGCGCATCGGCGAAGAAGCTCGGCTATAACCTCACCGCCGTGCCGCCGGGCAAGCGCGCGGTCCCGTTCCACAACCACCGCCTGAACGAGGAGATGTTCTACGTGGTCGAGGGCAGCGGCGAGGTGCGCATCGGAAGCGAGACCTTCCCGATCCGCGCCGGCGACATCATCGCCTGCCCGCCCGGCGGCCAGGACACCGCGCACCAGATCG
>DASYPG010000669.1:0-7766 GCA_036006885.1 Burkholderiales bacterium
GGCGGCGCGCAACTCGGTCATCATGCAGCTGAGAGTCGGTGATCTCGGCAAGGCTTCGGCCGACTGCCGCAGCAAGCTCGACCGCGCCTTCATCGGCATCCTGGTCGAGCGCCTGAACCTTGCCAATACCCGGCTCACTTCGGGTTGATCTCGGTATCGAAAACGCGGAGCAGGTCGCGGGCGGCTGCATCCACGACTGCTACCGCGTCAGCATCGCCGGCGCCGCCCACTTCCTGAAGACCAATTCGCAGAATTACGCAGACGCCTTCGCGGCGGAGGCAGACGGTCTGGCCGCCTTGCGCGCAACCGGAATGCCGGCGCCCACGCCCCATTCCCACGGAGTGATCGGCGGCCGCGCCTACCTCGTGCTCGAGTACCTCGATCTGACCGGCAGAAAAGACTTCGCCGCGCTCGGGCGCATGCTCGCGGCCGCGCACCGCAAGCCAGGACCGCGCTTCGGCTGGCACCGCGACAACTACATCGGGGCGACACCGCAGCAGAACGGCTGGTCCGACGAATGGAGTGAATTCTGGATGGCGCACCGGATCCGGCCGCAACTCGAACTCGCGCGGCGCAACGGGTTCCACCTCGCCTTGCCTGAAATTTCAGTCTTGAAAGGCCATCAACCGCAACCGGCGTTGCTGCACGGCGATCTGTGGTCCGGCAACGCGGGCTTCACCGCCGAAGGCCCGGTGGTGTTCGATCCGGCGGTGTACTACGGCGACCGCGAGGCCGACCTCGCGATGACCGAGCTATTCGGCGGATTTCCGCGGGAGTTCTACCGGGCCTACAACGAGGTCTGGCCGCTCGAGCAGGGTTACCGGCGGCGCAAGCACCTCTACAACCTCTACCACCTGCTCAACCACCTGAACCTGTTCGGCGGCGGCTACCTCGGTCAGGTCGAGGCGACGCTGCAGCTCTTGCGCTAGTTTTTCAGGGCGGCCTCGAGAAACGCGAGCACGTCGGGTCCCCACACCGCCTCGCCTCGGCCACAGAACCCGCCGTGTCCGTCCCGCACCGAAGCGCCGAATGGCGGGTACACGGCCAGCTTGTGCGGCTTGCCCAGCTTGCCGAGCTCCTTCGCCAAGGCATAGCTCGGACTTAGGTCGTAGTCGTTCTCGGCCTGCACGAACATGACCGGGACGGTGGCCTTTCTCACCGCGCTCACCATTCTCTGCTGGAGCGGCGCGGAGTTTCGCCAGGTTTGGGCACCGCCGGCAAAATCAATCGCCGCGCGGAAGCTCGCCTTGCCGTCCGCGCCCGCCTCGAGCGCGAGGACCGTCTGGATCCCTCCGTACGAGCAGCCCGCGACCGCGATTCTGTGGGGATCGACTCCGGAGAGCCGCCTCAGATAGTCCAATGCCGCCAGCTGGTCTTGCAGGTGGATCTCATGCAAGGCGACGAGCCCGTTCGAGCCGCTGCTGTACAGCGAGTCGACCTGCGCATCGCGCGGCGAGCGTCCGTGGCTGCGCCGATGAGGGACGAAGAAAACGTAGCCGTTGTCGCTGAAGAACCGCCCCAGCTCGGGCTTCCAGCCGGGCCGCTGCTCGCTGCCATGGTTGTAGAGGATTGCCCGGAACGGCCCGTTACCCGCGGGTCTGTAGGTGAACCCGTGAAGCTCGAGCTTGCCGCTGGGGAAGGAAACTTCCTCCGGCTCCGCGGCCGCCGCGGCCGCGGCAACGAGGCAGAGCGCGAGCGCCGGAAGCGAGGCCGTCCGCTACGCCTTCTGCATTTCGGCCAGCAGCTTCTGCAGCTCGCCCGACTGGTACATCTCGCGCAGGATGTCCGAGCCGCCGACGAATTCGCCGTTGACGTAGAGCTGCGGGATGGTCGGCCAGTTGGCGAATTCCTTGATGCCCTGGCGGATCTCCGGGTCGGCGAGCACGTTCACCGTGTGGAGCTCCTGCACGCCGCAGGCGTTGAGCACCTGCACCGCGAGAGCGGAGAAGCCGCACTGAGGCATTTGCGGCGTGCCCTTCATGAAGAGCACGACGGGGTGGCTCTCGACCTGCTGCTTGATGCGTTGTTGGGTATCCTGCATTGGCATGTTCCTTTCAGGCCTCATTTTACCTTTCCCCCCGCAACCCGGGGGATTCGAGCGAGATCGGGGCAACTTTCGATGTCTTCAAGCCCCGCCTGCGACAGCAGGGCGCGCACGGCGCCGTCCTGTCCCATGCCGTGCTCGAGAAGCAGCCACCCTCCGGGGAACAGGTGGCGGGGAGCGTCGTGCACTATTTCTCGGATCGCATCAAGGCCGTCAGGACCCGACACCAGCGCCCCGAGCGGCTCGAACCGGAGATCGGCGAGGTGCCCGTCTCCCTCTGCAACATAAGGCGGGTTGGCGACGATCAGGTCAAAGCACTCGCCTGCCAGGGGCTCGAGCCAGCGTCCGTGCCGGAATTCGATCTCCAAGCCGTGCCTGACCGCATTACGTTGCGCAACGACCAGCGCAGCCGCGCTCGCCTCGACGGCCACCACGCGCGCCCGGGGCCGCTCGCGCTTGATCGCGAGCGCGATCGCTCCCGAGCCGGTGCCGAGGTCGACGACGGAAGAGAACGCCCGCTGCAGCGCCAGGTCGACCAGCAGCTCGGTCTCGGGCCGCGGGATGAGCACCGCCGGGTTGACCGCGAGCTCGAGCCCAAAGAACTCCTTGCGGCCCAAGATATAGGCGACGGGTTCGCCTTTGCTCCTGCGCTCGACGTAGCTGGAGAAGCGGTCCTGCGTTTCCGCGGGCAGCTCGCGCTCCGGGTAGGCCACGACGCTCGCTTCGGAGAAACCCGTCGCCGCTGCCAGCAACAGCCGCGCCTCGCGCGCGTCGATCGACGCGGTATCGAGCGCGTCGCGAACCCTCAAGCCGCTTCTTCGGCGAGCTGGGCGAGCTGCTCGGCCTGCTGCTCCGCGGCCAGCGCCCCGATGAGCTCGTCGAGTTCACCGTCCATGATGCGGTCGATCTTGTACAGCGTGAGGTTGATGCGGTGGTCGGTGACCCGGCCCTGGGGAAAATTGTAGGTGCGGATGCGCTCGGAGCGGTCGCCGGAGCCGATCAGCGACTTGCGGGTCGAGGCGGTCTTCGCCTGCTGCTCGCGCAGCTGCTTGTCGCGGATCTTGGCGGCGAGCACGCCGAGGGCTTTCTCGCGGTTCTTGTGCTGGGAGCGCGAGTCCTGGCACTCGACCACGATCCCGGTCGGCAGGTGGGTGACGCGGATCGCCGACTCCGTCTTGTTGACGTGCTGCCCGCCGGCGCCCGAGGCGCGGAAAGTGTCGATGCGCAGCTCCGCCGGGTTCAGCACCACGTCGTCGACGGCCTCGGCCTCGGGGAGGACCGCGACCGTGCAGGCCGAGGTGTGGATGCGCCCCTGCGCCTCGGTCTCGGGCACGCGCTGCACGCGATGACCACCCGATTCGAACTTGAGCCTCGAGTAGGCGCCCTGGCCGACGATGCGCGCGATGACCTCCTTGTAGCCGCCGAGCTCGGAGAGGCTTTCCGAGATGATCTCGACCTGCCAGCGCTGACGCTCGGCGTAGCGGGCGTACATGCGGAAGATCTCGCCGGCGAAAAGCGCCGACTCGTCGCCGCCCGCGCCCGCGCGCACCTCGAGGAAGATGTTTCGCTCGTCGTTCAGGTCCCTGGGCAGCAGCGCCTTCTGCAGCTCGTCCTCGAAGCGCTCCATGCTGGCGCGCGCTGCCTTGAGCTCCTCGTCGGCGTAGGACTTCATGCTGGCGTCGGCCGCCATCTCGCGCGCCTCCTCGGCGTCGCGCTCCGCCTTTCGATAGCTCTCGTACAGCGAAACCAGGGTCGAAAGCTCGGCATGCTCGCGCGAGAGCTTCCTGAACTGGTCCATGTCGCGCGTCGCGTTCTCGGACGCAAGCAGCCCGTTCAAGTCGTCGAGCCGCCCGACCAGGCTGTCGAGCTTCGTCCGCAGCGTGGCCTTCACTTGATGCGGAACGCTCGCGAGAGGGTTTCGGCGAGCGCGCGGCCTTCGTCTCCCGCTGCCTCGTTGAGCGCCTGCGTCGGCGCGTGCAGCAGCTTCGCGGTCAGTCCCTGCGACAGCGCTTCGAGCACCGCGGCCGGATCGTCGCCGCGCTGCAGCGCGCGCAGCGCGCGCTCGAGCTCCTGGCGGCGCGCCTGCTCGCCCTGGTCGCGCAGCGCGCGGATGAGCGGCACGTTCTCGCGCGCCTGCATCCAGCGCATGAACTGGCCGACCTGGGTATCGATGATCACCTCGGCCTGTTCCACCGCCGAGCGGCGCACGTCGCGGTTGTCGGAGACGACCTGCGCGAGATCGTCTAGCGTGTACAGGAACACGTCGTCGAGCTCGCCAGCCTCCGGCTCGATGTCGCGCGGCACCGCGAGGTCCACCATGAACATGGGCCGGCGCCTGCGCGCGCGCAGCGCCCGCTCGACCAGGCCCTTGCCGAGAATCGGCAGCGACGAGGCGGTGCACGAAACCACGATGTCGTACTCGTGCAGCTGCTCGGGCAGGGCCCTGAGCTCGATCGCCTCGCCGTTGAAGCGGTGCGCCAGCCGCTCCGCGCGCTCCGCGGTGCGGTTGGCGACGCCGATGCGAGCCGGCGCCTGCGCGGCGAAATGGGTCGCGCACAGCTCGATCATCTCGCCAGCGCCGATGAACAGCACCTTCTGGTCCTTGAGGCTCGGGAAGATGCGCGCCGCGAGCTTCACCGCCGCCGCAGCCATCGACACCGTCGCGGTGCCGACGCTGGTGGTGGTGCGCACTTCCTTCGCCACGGCGAACGTCCGCTGAAACAGCTTGTGCAGCAGCGTGCCGAGCGTTCCGGCGGACTCGGCGGCGCGCGCCGCATCCTTCATCTGGCCGAGGATCTGCGGCTCGCCCAGCACCATCGAGTCGAGCCCCGAGGCGACGCGGAACGCGTGGCGCACCGCCTGCTCCTGCGGCAGGGTGTAGAGGTAGCGACCCAGCTCGGACGGATCGAAGCGGTGGTAGCGCGCGAACCACTCGGCGGCGGCGGTGGGTGGCTGGCCGGCAGCGAGGTAGAGCTCGGTGCGGTTGCAGGTCGACAGGATCGCCGCCTCGGCCGCGATATCGCTGCGCAGGGCCGCGAGCGCATCGCGCAGGCGCTCGACGTGAAACACCACCCGCTCGCGTACGGCGAGGGGCGCGGTATGGTGGTTCAGGCCCAGTGCGAAGAGCGCCATCGTGAGAACCTAAGTCCTCAGATTATAAGCGCTATTTGCTCGCTCAGGCTTTCGCCCGGAAGAGCTCCTGCAGGGCGGTGAACTCCACCGGCTTGGTGAGATGGTGGTCGAAGCCGACTGCAGCGGTGCGCGCGCGGTCGTGGACCTGGCCGTAGCCGGTGATCGCCACGATGGTGGTGTCCTTGAGCTCGGGGTCGCCGCGCACGCTCGCCGCGATGTCGTAGCCGTTCAGACGTGGCAGGCCGATATCGAGCAGCAGGTACTCGGGCCGGTACTCGCGCGCGAGCGCCAGGCCGGACACGCCGTCGTGCGCCACCCGCACGCTGTGGCCGTCGTTTTCGAGCAGCATGCGCAGCGCGTTCGCGGCGTCGCTGTTGTCGTCGATCACGAGGACCCGGCGCGGCGTCGAGGATGCGCGCTCATCCGCCGCCGCGCTCGCCGGCTGCTCGTGCGCAACGGGCAGCCGGACGGTGAACTCGCTGCCGCGGTCGACGCCCGCGCTGCGCGCCTCCACGGTTCCGCCGTGCAGGCGCACGAGGCGCTGCACCAGCGTGAGCCCGATCCCGAGGCCGCCCTGCGGCCGTTGCACCGCCGGCTGTCCCTGCTTGAAGAGGTCGAAGGCCGAGCGCAGCAGCTCCGCGTCCATGCCGACGCCGTTGTCCTTCACGCAGATGACGACCTCGCTCGCCTCGCGGCGTGCGCCGATGGACAGCTGCCCGCCTTCCGGGGTGTATCGCGCCGCGTTGTGCAGCAGCTTGTGCAGGACCTGCGTCAGGCGCACCTCGTCCGCCAGCACGGTCAGCGCCTCGTTCGGCGGCAGCTCGATCGAGAGCGCGTGACCGCGCGCCTGTATCCACTGCATCGACCCCTCCACGGCGGCGCGCACCACGGCGCGCACGTCGAGCGGCCGCCCGTCGAGCGGGATCGCGGCGCGCGTGATGCGCGACACGTCGAGCAGGTCGTCGATCAGGCGCGTGATCTGGGCGGTCTGGCGGTGGAGCACTTCGCGCACCCACTTCTCGGTGGCGTCGGCGGGCGGCTTGAGCGCGAGCAGGTGGAGCGCGTTGTTGATGGGTGCGAGCGGATTGCGCAGCTCGTGCGCGAGCATGGCGAGAAACTCGCTCGTGCGGCGCTCGGCCTGCTCGAGCGACTCGGCCCGCTTGCGGTCGGTGAGGTCGCGGGCCACGTTCGCGTATCCCATCAACACCCCCTCATGGTCGTAGAAGGGGCTCACGACCACGTTGGCCCAGAAGGTGGTGCCGTCCTTTCGCAGCCGCGGGCCCTCGTCCTCGAAGCGCCCGTGCTCGCGAGCCATGGCGAGCTCCTGCTCCGGCAGCTTCCTGTCGATCGCCGCCCGCGGATAGAACACGCTGAAGTGCTGCCCCCTGATTTCCTCAGCCGTGTAGCCCGTGATGCGCTGGGCCCCGCTGTTCCAGCTCGTGACGCGTCCGTCGGTGTCGAGCATGAAGATCGCGTAATCCCTGAGCCCGTCGACCAGCACGCGGAAGCGCTGCTCGCTCTGGCGCAAGGTTTCCTCCTGGTTGCGGCGCTCGGTCAGATCGCGCGTGATCTTCGAGAAGCCGCGCAGCGCGCCGCTCTCGTCGTGCAGCGCCGTGATCACGACGTTCGCCCAGAACCGGCTGCCGTCCTTGCGCACGCGCCAGCCCTCGTCCTCGAGCCGGCCGCTCTCCTGGGCCATCTTCAGCTCGCGCTCCGGCCAGCGGCGCTCGATCGCATCCGGCGGGTACAGCACGGAGAAGTTCCGGCCGATGATCTCGGCGGCGGCATAGCCCTTAAGCCTTTCGGCGCCGCGGTTCCACGACACGATGTGGCCCGAGCGGTCGAGCAGGAAGATGGCGTAGTCCTGCACGTCATGCACCAGCCGCCGATACGGATCGGAAAGCTCGAGAGGGTTGCCGCTTTGGATATCGCTCATGCCGACTGAAATTTCACGCGCCGCGCGAAACGATTCGCTCGCCCAAGAGCGGGCAATACTAGTGGATTGCAGCGAATTGCGTCTCCGTAGCAGTTTCTACTACGGATCGTTTCTACTACGGAGAGTGTCTGCTACGAGTTGCGGCGAGGACGAGAAAGCCCCGCGAGCGGGGCTTTCTCACTTCACACCGGAACGGGATCCGGCTGTTGTTGCGGCTTGGGTTGCGGCTTGTCCGCGGTCGCGGGCTTGGGCGTCTCATCCGGCGCGGCGCGCGCGCGTTTCAGCTTTTCGGCCTGTTCCCGCAGCAGACGTTCGTCCCACCACTCTTCGCACATGGGGTCTCCTTTCAAGCGAGACGAGGCCATCTTACGACCGCTTGGCCGCATGGGCTAGAAATAGCCAATCATCCAGCTTGCAACAAATCAGATTTTTCAGAAGAAACGTCCCCTAAGCCGCGAAGGCAGCGGGTAATCCGGGGTGGGTTATCCCCCGGTTAACCACCGCTTTCCCACAAGCTTATTCACACAGATAGTGAATCCGCCGTGTACACAGGCGCTTTAGGGGCTACTGTGCGCGCTTCCGCGCGGCCCATGCGCGGTTCAAGCCCCGGTCCTCAGGTCCCCCCCTGCCGGGGCTTTTCTTTTCGGCAGCGCC
>DASYPG010000670.1:0-7435 GCA_036006885.1 Burkholderiales bacterium
TTCTTCTCATCGCCACCGCGTACGCGTTCTCGCGCGGCTGGCTCTCCGCCACCGGCCAGACGCTGTGCTGGTCGGCGATCTTCTTCGTCGCCTCGGCCGCGGCGAGCTCGGCCTACCTCACCGTGAGCGAGGTGTTCCCGCTCGAGATGCGGGCGATCTCGATCTCGCTCTTCTACGCGCTCGGCACCGCGCTCGGCGGCTTCGCCGGGCCGCCGCTCTACGGCGCGATGATCGAGAGCGGCAGCCGTGACGCGCTGTTCGCCGCCTATGCGCTCGCCGGCGCGCTGATGTGCGTGGCCGCGGTCATCGCCTGGAAGCTCGGCGTCGACGCGGAGCGCCGGCCGCTCGAGGAGGTCTGCCCGCCCCTCGGAATGCAGGACTAGCGACCGCCTACTGCGTTCCGGTCCTCATGGGCTGGCGGTCCTTGAGCGCCGCGCGGATCGCCGCGATCAGCTTGTCGGCGTCGACCGGCTTGTCGACGCGGTCGGTGAAGCCGGCGGCACGCAGCCGTTCGCGCTCGATCTGCGTGAACGCGGTGAGCGCGAGGGCCGGAATCGGCTGCTCGATGCCCGCAGCGAGCTCGAGCGAGCGCGCCCGGCGCAGGGTCTCGAAGCCGTCCTGGTCGGGCATGGCGAGGTCGAGCAGCAGCACGTCCGGCGGGTCCTTCGCGATAACGCTCTCGAGCGCGTCGACGAGCTGGCGGCCGGAGCCGAAGCTCTGCACCACCGCGCCGGTCTGCGCGAGCGTCAGCGCGACCACCTCGTGCGCGTCGGCGTCGTCGTCGGCAATCCACACCCGCACGTCGGCGAGCGCGTTCTCCATCGCGCGGCGGCGCTGGTCAGGGCTCGGGGCACCGATCGCGGCGAGCGCCGCCGCGAGCGGTGCCGCAGGCAGCTCGACCGTGAAGGTCGCGCCCTTCCCCAGACCCGGGCTGCCGGCGCGCACCTGGCCGCCGTGCAGCAGCGCGATGTGGCGCACCAGGGCCAGGCCGATGCCCAGGCCACCGGCGCGCCGCGCCGAGGTGGTGTCGGCCTGGGTGAAGCGGTCGAAGACGTGCGGCAGGAACTCGGGGGCGATGCCCAGGCCATCGTCCTTCACCACGAGCTGCACCCGCTCGCCGTTCTTCAGGAGCGACAACTGGACCAGGCCCCGCTCGGGAGTGAACTTGACCGCGTTCGAAAGAAGGTTGGAGGCGAGCTGCTGCAGCCGCCCCGCGTCGCCCACCACCATGACCGGATCCCCGGCGGTGAAGCGCAGCGTGATTTCCTTCGCCGCGGCGCCGGGGCGCGTGGCCTCGAGCGCTGCGTTCACGATCTCGGCCAGGTTGACCACGCGCCGCTCGATGTTGAGCTTGCCGCTCACGATGCGCGAGGTGTCGAGGAGGTCGTCGATCAGGCGGGTCTGGTGGTCGACGTTGCGCTTAATGGCTTTCGCAGCCCGTTCCACGAGGGAGGGTTCAAGAGGGCGAGTCGTAGCGAGGAGGTGGCTCCAGCCGCGCAGGGCGTTGAGCGGCGAGCGCAGCTCGTGCGACACGATGGCGAGGAACTCGTCCTTCGCGCGGTTCGCGCGCTCCGCCTCGGCGCGCAGCCGCTGCTCGGCCACCACCAGCTTCTCCAGCTCCTGCTGCCCTCGCTTGCGCTCCGTGATATCGGTCGCGACGCCGATGAGGCCGATGATCCGGCTCTGCTCGTCGCGCAGCGGCGCCTTGGTCGTGAGGTAGGTCCTGTGGTTGAGCGATTCCTCGATGATCATCGCCTCGCCGGAATCGAGCACCAGGCGCTCCTTCTCGTCGAGGGCGACCACGTCGCGCTCGAGCTTGCCCATCGCCTTCACCCACGCCGGATTGGCCATCAGGGTGCGCCCCTGGCGGTCCTTGGCGAAGATCAGGTCGGGGGTGCTCGTGGTGATCGCGTTAAGCAGCGCGTTCCTCTCCCTCAGGGCGGAGCTCGCGCGCTCGAGCGCCGCGGTCCTTCGGATGACTCTTTGATCCAATTCCGTATACGCCTCGCGCATCGCCCGTTCCGCCTGGCGCTGCACTGCGGCCTCGCGCAGCACGATCACCGCGCCGGCGAGGCCCGAGGCCGAATCGATGATCGGCGCCGCATTCACGTCCACCGGGTGCACCGAGCCGTCGCGCGCGCGCAGCGCGGGCTCGCCGCCCGTCGCCGCGGCGGTGCGCCGGCGCAGCGCCGTCTGCAGCGGGCCCTCGACCGTCCTGCCGTCGCGCTCGTCGAAAAGCGATAGCAGCACGTCCACCGGCCGGGCGGCGGCCTCGTCGGCGCGCCAGCCGGTGAGGCGCTGCGCGGCGGCGTTAAGAAAGCGCACCCGCCCGCCGCCGTCGGTGGCGATCACCCCGTCGCCGATGGCTGCGAGCGTCACCTGCAGCCACTCGCGCTGCTCGTCGGCCTGTACCTCGGCCTGCGCGCGCTGCGCGGCGATGCGGTCAAGCGTGTGCGCGACCCACAGCACCAGCGCGCTGAACGTGCCGATGATGATGAAGGTGAAGAGCGACATGCCGAAGGCCTCGCCGAACAGACCCTCGCGCTCGGCGAGCAGGCGGATCCAGCCGATCGTCATCGGCACGAAGAACGCGGCCGGCAGCAGCCAGCGCGTGACCACTGCGCCGGTGCGCTTGCTGGAGAAGGTGTCGATCAGCCACGGCGTGGGCCGCCCCATGGCAAGCGCGAACGCCGCGAGCAGCGCCGCGACTGCGCCCGGCGCGGACAGGGCGAGGAGCGGCGCGCCGATGTCGAAACGCAGCACGCGCAGGCTCGCGCCGAGCAGCGCGAAAAAGGCGACCGCACCGATGACGCCGGCGGCGATGCCGTTGGCCGAGGTGCCGAAGATCTTGAAGTCGCGCGCGAGCGGCGTGACCAGCGCCAGCGCGATCACCATGATGCAGGTCGCCGACGACAGCGCGGCCACGCCGAAGCTCATGCCGAGCGGCTCCCCGCTCAGCGCCTCGGCGAGACCAAACAGGCCGATGCCCCCCGCTACTGCGGCCGCGCTGTAGGCGGCGCGCCGGCTGCGATAGTCGTCGCGGTGCGAGGCATAGAAGCTGGACGCGAGGACAAGAAAGGCGAGCGCTTCGCCGGGGGCCATCGGCGCGAAGTCGGCGCCGAGGTCGCGCAGCCGCGGCAGGTCGATCGCCCAACCCCATATGGCGGCGGTCGCGATCAACGCGGCAAGGCCGTAGGCGAGCTGCGCGGCGCGACTGAGTTTGCTGAGCAGCGGGGATCGCGTTGCGAGGGGACGCATTGCCTCTCTGCGGAAGATAGCTCCCCCTTGGGAACGATTCTATCGGGGAAAGTGGGCCGGGCGGCTGTTTCCTCAGTGGGCCGAGCGGCTGTCGCCGCCGGCCGACGCTCAGGTCACAACTCAGGTCACAATCAGGAAATCGGGGTCAGACCCGATTTTCTTTCTTGCGAATCTTTGAAGCCACAAACTGGGCAAGACCCGCCGGGCCGCCGAACTGGTTCTTCACGAACCAGGTCGCGGCGGTCATCGCAAGCCCGCCGAGCGCCAAGCCCTTCGATTGCTCCTTCGGCTGCGTTCTTCTGTCGCGGTACTTCAAAGGCTCCCTCGCCCTGCGCCGGGCGGCGGTCCCGGCGACCACGAAGCCGAGGGCGATCGCGGCCACGATGCTCACCGGGGACAGGAGCGCCCGAGCGCCGCGCTGCCTGAGCTCGCGCCCCTCGCGGCGAATCGCGGCCTCGCGCGCGTGCAGGCGGCGCTCGACCTCGAGGATTTCGGCGTCGATCCTTTTCATTCGTCCGGGTCCCTGGGCGGATCGCCGCGCAACTGGCGCAGCAACGCGGTGAAGGGCATTTCGGACACCAGATGGCGCGCCCACCAGGCGAGGGCCGCTGCGGCGACGATGTTGATGACGGCGGCCAGCGCGATCGCCACAGGCCAAGAAACCCCCCGGTCGAACATCCAGACGATGCCCGCGGCGACGAAGCCCATCCAGGCGGTGATGACGAGAATCGCGATCAGCAACCCCGCCGAGAGCAGCATCGCCAGATGCACCCCGGCGCGCCGCGCATCGAGCACCGCGAGCTGCGCGAAATCCGACACGAGCTGCCTCGCGTCGGAGATCAGGCGCCCGGCGAGCTCGGCTAGTCCCGGCTGGCGCAGCCGCTGCGGGCTCGCGCCCGGCGGGGGAAAGACGACCGCCACGCGGACTAGCGCCCGCTCGTGATCTTGCCGAAGAGGTATCCTGCGGCAAGCGCGATGCCGAGCGCCATTAGCGGGTTCTGCTTCACGTAGTCGCGCGCGCTCCCGACGTAGTCGTCCTTCATTCCCCACAGCTCGTCGGTCTTGTCGCCGAGACGCTCGGCGATATCGCTCGCGCGGTCGATCGCGCCGTGCGCGCTGTCGGCGAGCCGGTCGATCTGCTTCTGGGCTCCGCTGGTGTTCGTGCTGCTCGTTGCCATGTGTGGTCTCCGGTTGGGCTCGGCTCGAAAAGAAGCAACCTCTATGCCGCGCGCCGGTGGCCCTCGGTGGACGCCGGTTTCGGCGGCGTGTCGTCGTCCTCGCCGGCAGGCTCGTTCGCCTTGTACGCAGCGAGCCGGTTATAGAGCGTCTTCAGGCTGATGCCGAGCATGTCGGCCGCCTTGCGCTTGGAGCCGCACTCAGCGAGCGTCGCCTCGATCAGCCGGCGGCTCACCTCCTCGAGCGTGCTGCCAACCCGCACGGTGAGGAGCGACGCGGAGTCGGGCGCGGTCACGGTCGCCGGCGCGAGGTTGGCCTCGATCACCTCGTCGGCGAGGATGTAGGCGCGCTGCGCGTAGTTCTTGAGCTCGCGCACATTGCCCGGCCAGCCGTGGGCGTACAACGCCGCAAGCGTCGCCGGCGCGAACGACTTGTTGCTGCTTTCCTGCTTGTTCAGCAGGTCCAGGAAATGCTGCGCCAGGAGCTCGATGTCGTTGCCGCGCTCGCGCAGCGGAGGCATCGCGATGGGGAACACGTTCAGCCGGTGGTAGAGGTCCTCGCGGAGCTTCCCTTCGGCCACCGCGTTCTCGGGATTGCGGTTGGTCGCGGCGATGAGGCGCACGTCGGCGCTGATCGGCGTGGTCGTGCCTACACGCATGAACTGCCCGGTCTCGAGCACGCGCAGCAGCTTCACCTGCAGCTCCTGCGGCATCTCGGTGATCTCGTCGAGGAACAGGCTCCCGCCGTGCGCGCGCTCGAAATAGCCCTTGTGCTGGCGGTCGGCCCCGGTAAAGCTGCCTTTCTCGTGGCCGAATAGCTCGCTTTCGATGAGCTGCGGCGACACGGCGCCGCAGTTGAGCGGCAGGAACGGGGCGCGCTTCCTCCTGGAGAGGTCGTGGATTGTCTGCGCGGCGAGTTCCTTGCCTGTGCCGCTCTCGCCGATGAGCAGCACCGTGGCCGAGGTCGGGGCGACCCGCCCGAGCTGGTCGTAGAGCTTCTGCATCGGCTGCGAGCTGCCCAGGATGTGCCCGAAGCGCCCCAGCTTGCGCAGCTCGTCGCGCAGCTCGCCGATCTCCGCGCGCAGCTCGCCGGTCTTCGGCACGCGCCGCAGGATCGACTTGAGGCGCTCCACGTCGACCGGCTTCACCAGGTAGTCGGTCGCACCCAGGCGCAGCGCCTCCACTGCGCTCTCGACGCTCGCGTGGCCCGTGATCATGACGACCTCGGTCGAAGCGCGCGTCTCGAGGTCGCTCACCAGCTCGATGCCGCGGCCGTCGGGCAGCTGCAGATCGGTCAGCATGATGTCGGGCTGCAGGCGGGACATGTGGATGCGCGCCGCACGCAGGCTGTCGGCGGTCGCCACGCTGAAGCCTTCCGCCTTGGCCAGCTCGGAAAGCCATTCAATCGCTTCGGGGTCGTCGTCTACAAGAAGAAGATGGGGCATCGCGCTCGTAAAAGTTACCGGAGAAGTGAATTTCCTGCGGGATCCGCACGCCGCGGCGCGGCGCAAGAAACCAACGCAACATGCATACCAGCGGTGGTAAAAATTTCCGCGTTCGCCACACGGCTAACGTAAGTCCATGAGGGTCCAGCGTAAAGATTCCGTTCGGCCCTGACTGTGTGAAGGCGGCGCGTCGCCGGGCCAGCACAATCGTTCTCTCGGACTGTCACCTCATACCGACAGCGCCTTCCCCATCTTTGCCGTGATGGCTTGGCGCGTCGTGTAGTAGCCGGGCCACGGGTCCTTCAACCGGGTGAGCCGCTTCGGCACGTTCAGCACGTTGAAGCGCGGCCGGACGTCGTCCTTAGGGTCGAGCTCGTCCCACGCGAGCGGCACCGACACGCCGGCGCCCGGCCGGGCGCGCGGCGAGTACGCTGCGACGGCGCTCGCGGTTTCCGAGTTGCGCAGGTAGTCGGCGAAGATCTTGTTCGGCCGGCGCGCCTTGGCCATGTTCGCGGTGAAGAGGTCGGGGCGCGCCTTCACCAGCATCTGGGCGAGGCGCTCGGTGAACGCCTTCAGCGCGTCCCACTCGAGTTCCGGCCGGACCGGCGCCACCACGTGCAGGCCCTTTCCGCCCGTCGTCTTCAGGAAGCTTTTCAGCCCCAGGCCGTCGAGCAAGGTCTTCGTGAGGAGCGTTCCCTCGACGAGCAGCTTCCACGGCAAGGCCTCATCGGGGTCGAGGTCCATGGTGATGCGGTCGGGATGCCTGATGTCGGGGACGCTCGCGCCCCAGGTGTGGAACTCGACCGCGCCGTTCTGGACGGCGCTCACTACGGCATCGAGCGAGGCGGCATAGATGTATGCACCCTTGCTCGAGCGCTCGCGCTTCACGGTTTGCAGGCCGCCGGGACTTGCCGCCATCGTGAGGTGGCGCTGATAGAAGCACTCGCCGGCGACCCCGTCAGGGCAGCGCACGAGCGAGAGCGGCCGGTTCTTCACATGCGGCAGTAGCCACTCGCCGACTTCGTCGACATAGCGCGCGAGATCGATCTTCTTGATGCCGAGCTGCGGCCAGATCGGGCGCTCGGGATGCGAGATCTTGACTCCCAGGACGAGATTGGGGCCGCTTTTCTCTTTCGTGGCGCTTTTTGATTTGCCCGGAGGGGAAACCGGCCGTTCGTCGTGGACACTCTTCGCCGGCAAATCCTCGCGCAGCCCCATGAACGAGGCTTGTCGCAGGATGCCGACCTTCGTGCGCTCGGCATAGGCGACCTCGGCCACGAGCGAGGGCCGTATCCACTGCACGCCCCTTTCCCTCGGCGGATCGACGAACGCAGACTCCGGGCGCTTGAGCGACGCGAGGCGGCGCGTGAGCGTGCGCAGCAGGTGCTCGTCGAACCCCGTGCCGACCTTGCCGGTGAAGTGGAGTTTGCCCTGCGCATCGTACAGGCCAACGAGGAGCGCGCCGAACCCGGTGCGTGAGCCGCCGGGGGCGGTGTAGCCGCCGATCACGAAATCCTGCCGCTGCCGGCACTTGAGCTTGATCCAGCTTTTCGCCCG
>DASYPG010000671.1:0-2862 GCA_036006885.1 Burkholderiales bacterium
TCAGCCCCGCGAACAACAGGCCCGGCGGCGCCACCCACAGCGGCAAGGTGGACAACAAGGAGTTCTATATCGGCGGCACGTGGAAGTTTCTTTCGCTCAAGTACTTCCACTCGCTCGACGACTACTTCTCCGTGCCTGACACCAAGAACACCACTTACATCGACCTCAGCGCGAACTACGACTTCGGCGGCGGCTGGGGTTTGGTCGGCCACTATGGACACCTCGACTTCAAGAACATGAACGACGCCAGCTACAGCGATTGGAAGCTCGGCGTCACCAAGGACCTGAGCGGCTGGGTGTTCGGCGCGGCTTACGTCGATACCGACGCGAAGGGCGACTGCGGCTCCGGGCAGTTCTACTGCTTCGGGAACGGGACTGGCAAGACTAAAGATGCCGGCAAGAGCACCGTCGTGCTTTCCGTCAGCAAGACCTTCTAACGTGGGAGGCGTATGAAACTCGTTACTGCAATCATCAAGCCGTTCAAGCTCGACGAGGTGCGCGAGGCGCTCTCGTCGATAGGGGTGCAGGGGATCACCGTGACGGAGGTGAAGGGCTTCGGGCGGCAGAAGGGCCACACCGAGCTCTACCGCGGCGCGGAGTACGTGGTCGATTTTTTGCCGAAGGTCAAGGTCGAGGCCGCGATCAAGAACGAGATGCTCGAGCAGGTGATCGAGGCGATCGAGAAATCGGCCAATACCGGCAAGATCGGCGACGGCAAGATCTTCGTCATGTCGCTCGAAAAAGTCATCCGCATCCGCACCGGCGAGACCGATGCGGCGGCGCTCTGAGGAGAATACGATGAAGAAACTGTTTGCATGGGTGGCCATGGCGGTGTGCGTGGCCTTCACCGGCGCGGTGCTGGCGCAGGACAAGGCCGCGGACAAGCCCGCCGCCGCCGCCGATGCGAAGAAGGAAGAGGCGAAGCCGGCGGCCGCGGCGGCCGCGGCGCCGGCGCCGACGGTGAACAAGGGCGACGTGGCTTGGATGCTGACCTCCACTGCGCTGGTGCTGATGATGAGCGTGCCCGCGCTGGCGCTGTTCTACGGCGGCATGGTGCGCTCGAAGAACGCCCTGTCGATGCTGATGCAGGTGTTCGTGGTGTTCTCGCTGGTCACGGTGCTGTGGTGCATTTACGGCTACAGCCTGGCGTTCACCGAGGGCAACGCCTTCTTCGGCGGCTTCGATCGCCTGTTCCTCAAGGGCACGTTCGATTCCGCGAAGGGCGAATTCGCCAACGCCGCGACCTTCAGCAAGGGAGTAGCGATCCCCGAGCTGGTCTACGTGGCTTTCCAGGCCACCTTCGCCGCGATCACCTGCTGCCTGATCCTGGGTGCCCTGGCGGAGCGCGCGAAGTTCTCGGCGGTGCTGGTCTTCATCGTGCTGTGGTTCACCTTCAGCTATGCGCCCATCGCGCACATGGTGTGGTTCTGGATGGGGCCGGATGTCTATACCAGCGCGAAAGTGGTCGACGAGATGAACGCCAAAGCTGGCTGGCTGTGGCAGATGGGCGCCCTCGACTTCGCGGGCGGGACGGTGGTGCACATCAATTCCGGCGTCGCCGGCCTGGTGGGCGCCTACCTCATCGGCAAGCGCATCGGCTACGGCAAGGAGGCGATGCCGCCGCACAACCTGACGCTCACGATGATCGGCGCCGCATTGCTCTGGACCGGCTGGTTCGGCTTCAACGCCGGCTCGGCTCTCGAAGCGAACGGAAGCGCGGCGCTGGCCTTCATGAACACCTTCCTTGCCACCGCATGCGCGGTTCTGTCGTGGACGCTGGGCGAAGCGCTCTTCAAGGGCAAGCCCTCCATGCTCGGCGCGGCCTCCGGCGCCGTGGCCGGCCTGGTGGCGATCACGCCGGCGGCGGGCAACGTGGGGATTCCGGGCGCCTTCGTCATCGGCTTGGCGTCCGGCCTGGTCTGCTTGTGGGGCGTGAGCGGGCTGAAGAAACTGCTCGGTGCGGACGACTCGCTGGACGTGTTCGGCGTGCACGCGGTGGGCGGGATTCTCGGCGCGTTGCTCACCGGGGTGTTCAACGACCCATCGCTCGGTGGGCCGGGCTTCCCGAACAACTGGTTCGAGATGAAGCCCGGCTTCGAGAGCATCACGGGTCAGCTCTGGATCCAGGCCAAGGCGGTCGGCGTGACCCTGGTCTGGTCCGGGGTCGTCGCCGCGATCGCCTACAAGATCGTCGACTGGACGATCGGCCTGCGCGTGAGCGAGGAGGACGAGCGCGAAGGCCTCGACACCGCGGCCCACGGCGAGGCGGCCTATCGCATGTAGGAACCCGTTGTCGCAGTGGTAGGAAGAAGGGGGGCGCTGCGGCGCCCCCCTTTCTTTCAGCTTCCTTTCTTTCAGCCCACGAGCTTCTCGAGCAGGCCGAGGAGCTGTTCCCTTTCGGCGGGGGTGAGGCGCGACGCCACGCGGCGCTCGTGCAGCTGGATGCGGCGCTTCAGCTTCACGACCAGGCCGCGGCCGGATGCCGTCAGCCATAGCCCGTTGGTGCGGCGGTCCGTGCCGCGCCTGCGCTCGAGGAGGCCGCGACCCTCCAGGATGTGAAGCACGCCCACCATGGTGGAGCGCTCGAGCAACACCGCCTGCGCGAGCCGGCTCTGCGTCACGCCGGGGTTGGCCTCAATCAGAAGCAGAATGCCGACCCGTCCGGGCGAGAGCTCGGCCACGCTGGCGGCGAAGTCGCGGAACAGCGCCTGCTGCGCGACCCGCAGCCGGTAGCCGAGCAAGCCCGGCAGGATGCCCGCCTTCAAACCGTCGCTCGCCATGGCCTTTGTTTGGGGTCCGAACAATTGCTACCATCGTAGCCGCCAGGGCAGGCCCATGCAAATAACCCTCGAGGGCGACGGG
>DASYPG010000672.1:0-2381 GCA_036006885.1 Burkholderiales bacterium
GAAAACTGCAGGCGGGAGAAAACCCGCGCCATGTCCTCGGGCGGGACCGGAACGCCGATCACCTTCTGCGCCCGGGCGATGCGCATCGCCACCGGTTTCCTCTCCGGCAGCCGCGCCACCAGGTCCTCGGTCGGCCCGGACTCGCCGCCGCAGAGGTCTTGGATCAGGCGCGTGGCGCGCTCGATGCCGTCGACGTTGTTGTGGAAGTCGACGCCGCGCTCGAAGCGGTGGGCAGCGTCGCTCGAGAAGTTGTAGCGCCGCGCGCGCCCGGCGACCGCCGCGGGATAGAAAAACGCCGATTCGAGGAAGATGTCGCGCGTGCCCTCGTCGGCTTTGGTGCTCTCTCCGCCCATGATGCCACCCAGGCCGATGACGCCCGACTCGTCGGTGATGCACAGCACCGACTCGTCCACCTCGACGGTCTGCTCGTTCAGGAGCAGCACCTTCTCGCCCTTGCGCCCCCAGCGAACGTCGATCGCCCCCTTCAGTTTGTCGAGATCGTAGACGTGCAACGGCCTGCCGAGCTCCAGCATCACGTAGTTCGTGACGTCCACCAGCGCCGAGATGCTGCGCTGGCCGGCGCGCTCCAGCCGTTCCTTCATCCACTGCGGCGTCGGCGCCCTGGCGTTGACGTTTCGGATCACGCGTCCGGCGAAGCGGCCGCAGCCCTCGGGCGCCGAAATCCGGACCGGGTGCTGCGCAGCGCTTTTCGCAGGGATGGACGGAATTTTTGGAACTTCCAATCGACTGCCAGTCAGTGCAGACACTTCGCGGGCCACCCCCAGAATCGAAAGGCAGTCCGCGCGGTTGGGCGTGAGCTTGAGCGTCATCACTCGCTCGTCGAGCCCGAGCACGGTACGCACATCAGCGCCGGGCTTCGCCTCCTTCGGCAGCTCGAGCAGCCCCGAGTGGTCGTTCGACAACCCGAGCTCCCGCGCCGAGGCAAGCATGCCGTGGCTTTCCACGCCGCGCAGGGCCGCCGCCTTGATCTCCATTCCGGCAAGCCTGGCGCCGACCTTCGCGAGGGGCGCTTTCATTCCGGCGCGAACATTGGGAGCGCCGCACACGACCCGCAGGGTTTCGTCCCCGACGGAGACGGCGCAGACGGTGAGCTTCTCGGCGTTCGGGTGCTTCTCCACCGAAAGGACTTCGCCCACCACGACGCCGCTGAACTGCGGGCCGTACGCCTCGTAGGCCTCGACCTCGACGCCGGCCATGGTGAGGCGATCGGCCAGCTCCTGCCCTGAAATCGGCGGGTTACAGAAGCTGCGCAGCCAGCTTTCCGGAACGTTCACGAGAACTGCTCCAGGAAGCGCAGGTCACCGTCGTAGAACAGGCGCACGTCGTCGATGCCGTAGCGCAGCATGGTGAGGCGCTCGAGCCCCGAGCCGAAAGCGAAGCCGATGTAGCGTTCGGGATCGAGGCCGAAGTTGCGCACCACCTGCGGATGCACCTGCCCCGAGCCGGAGATCTCCAGCCATCCGCCTTTGAACTTCATGTCGATCTCGGCGGAAGGCTCGGTGAACGGGAAGAATGAAGGCCGGAAGCGCAACTGGAGCTCTTCATTCTCGAAGAAGCGCCGCAGGAACTCGGTGTAGACGCCCTTTAGATCCGCGAAGCTGATGTTCTCGTCGATCCACAGGCCCTCGACCTGGTGAAACATCGGCGAGTGCGTCGCGTCGGCGTCGACGCGGTAGGTGCGTCCCGGCGCGATGACCTTGATCGGCGGCTTGTGCATCTTCGCGTAGCGCATCTGCATCGGGCTCGTATGCGTGCGCAGGAGCAGCGGTCGTCCCTCGCTGTCCTTGAGATCCACGTAAAACGTGTCCTGCATCGAGCGCGACGGATGGTTCTCCGGGCTGTTGAGCGCGGTGAAGTTGTACCAGTCGTTCTCGATTTCCGGCCCGTCGGCGACCTCGAAGCCGATCGAGCGCCAGATCTCCTCGACGCGCTGCCAGGTGCGGATGATGGGATGCACGCCGCCGCGGCCGACGCCGCGGGCGGGCAGCGTCACGTCGAGCGACTGCTCCGACAGGCGCTCGGCGAGCTTGCGGTCGGCGAGCTCGCCGCGCCGCGCTTCAAGCGCCTGCTCGATACTCTGCTTCGCGGCGTTGAACTTGGCGCCGAATTCCCGGCGCTCTTCGGGGCTCAGCGCCTTGAGGGTGGACTGCAGGGCCGTCAGCTCGCCCGCCTTACCGATGAAGCGCGCCTTCGCGTTCTCGAGGGACGCGGCATCGCCCGCCGCGCTGAACGCGGCGAGCGCGCGCGAGACGATGCCCTGAAGGTCGTCCAAGCCCGTCGTGCAAACCCTCAGTGCGCGAGGCTGGCTTTGACCTGGCCTGCGATCTTTGCGAAGGCCGCCTTGTCGGCGACCGCCAGGT
>DASYPG010000673.1:0-6183 GCA_036006885.1 Burkholderiales bacterium
TCGCGCCGGTGGAGATCGACGGCCGCCTGCTGGTCGACGGCGGCATCGCCAACAACCTGCCGATCGACGAGGCGCGCAAGCTCTGCGGCGACGTGATCATCGCCGTCAACATCTCCACGCCGGCGATGAAGCGCGAGGCGATCAGCTCCGCGTTGACGGTCGGCACGCAGCTGATCAATTTTCTGGGCAAAGCCAACGTAGAGCGGCAGCTCGCGTCGCTCGGCACGCGCGACGTGCTGATCGCGCCCGAACTGGGCGACATCTCTTCCGGCAGCTTCAACCGCGCCGGCGATGCGGTGCGCGTGGGCGAGAACGCCGCGCGCGCGCTGGCGCAATCGCTGAGCCGCTACAGCCTGCCCCCGGCCGAGTACGAAGCGCTGCGCCGGCGGCAGGTCGCCGAGCGCAAACCGCTGGGCGCCGTGGACGAAATCCGCTTCGAGGGGTTGCAGCGGACCAACCCGGAAGTACTGCGCGCGCTGCTCCAGAGCAAGCCCGGCGAGCCCTTGACCGAGGAGCTGGTCGGCGCCGACCTGCGCCGCATCTACGGCCGCGGCGATTTCGAGAGCGTGGACTATCGCATCCAGCAGGAGGCGGGTCGGCGGGTCATGGTCATCCAGCCGCGCGAGAAGGAGTGGGGGCCGAACTACTTCCGCTTCGGCCTTGGCCTCGCCACGGACTTCCAGGGGGAAAACAACTTCAACCTTCTTGCGCAGTATCGCTTGACCTGGCTCAACCGGCTGGGCGGGGAATGGCTAACCGAGGCCCAGGTCGGCCGGCAGACGTTCCTCGCGACCGAGTTCATGCAGCCGGTCGACGAGCGGGGCCGCTGGTTCGTCGCTCCCCACGCCCGGATCGGCAATGAATTGCGCTACGTCTTCTCCGGCGATGACCGGGTCGGCGAGTACCAGACGAAGGAGACGCGTCTCGGCCTCGAGGCCGGGACCTATCTCGGCACCTGGGGCGAGGCCAGGCTGGGCCCGGTCTGGCGGCAGGTGGACGCGCATACGGATACGCGCTTGCCGATCCTGCCCGACGTCCACGAAACTACGGCGGGGCTGCGGGCGAAGTTCTTCGTGGATCAGCTCGACAACGCCTGGTTCGCGCGCAGCGGCTACCGGCTGGCCTCCACGGCGTACGCCGCCGACGAGAGCCTGGGCTCCGACCGCAATTACCAGCGGCTCGATGGCGAGCTCACCGCGGTCAGGAGCTGGGGTGCGCATACCGTGAATTTCAAGATTTCCGGCGGCACCGATTTCCACTCCGACATGCCGGCCTACGAGAACTTCAACCTCGGCGGGCCGCTACGCCTGTCCGGCTACCGCATCGACCAGTTCAGCGGGCAGCGCTTCGGGTTCGGCCGCCTGATGTACTACAACCGGGCGATTCAACTGCCGGACCTTCTCGGCTCGGGCTTCTTCGTCGGCGCCTCGATCGAAGCGGGCCAAATGCAGGGCCGCGCCGATCGACTACCCTCCGCGGGCACGATCTGGTCCGGCTCGGTGTTCCTTGCCGCGAGCACCTTTGCCGGTCCCGCGTACTTCGGGCTCGGCGTCGGTGAAGCGGGCCACTACAGCGTCTACCTGCTGCTCGGCGCTCCCTGAGCTGGCACGGCGACATCTGCGCACCTCACAGGCCTGCGCCCCACAAGTATTGCCATGCGACGCCATAGGTGTCGAAATCGGTCCCGGTGCGCGCGACCAGACCGGTACTCGCGTAGAACTTCAGCGTGTACTGGCGGGCGAGCGGGAGCGAGAAAGTGAGCCCGATCCGCGAGCCCGACTGGCGATCGTCGCGCGGAACACCGTTCAGCGAGGTACGTCCGCCCTCGTAATACGTGGTGCTGATCGCGCCCCACATGCCGCGCCCGAATTGACGCGTGAGATGAAGCTGCGCGGAATAGAGCGGATCCTGCTCGCGCGTGTTTCCCTGGAGGTAGTCGTCGTTCCTGGTGAAGAACGTGACCCCAGTGCTCAGCTCGACGGTCCACACCTCCAGCGCCTTCGACAACCCGAGCTCCGGCTTCGCCGACCAGCGGTTGGTGCCGAGGTTGGCTACGCGGCCCGATTCATACTGCCCGAGCGGCGCGGTGACGAGCAGGCTCGCGCCGATGATCAAGTCCTGCCGATAGGCCTTGAACCGATCCAGGTCCATCGCCGGCGCTCCGTAGAAGTTCACCGCCAGGCGGACCACGGGATCGGCGATGCCGGTGACTTCGCGCTCGTGCTCGGCGCCGCTGAGCGTCGCGCTCCCCGAGAGATCGGCGATCGGCAGGACGAACCCGACGCTCCCGGCCTTGCCAAGCACGTCGAGCGAGCGCACGTACGCTAGCGGCACCGCGTGCACGCGTGCCTGCCCGTTCTCCAGCGGCACCGACGGATCAAATGCTACGCCGCCCTTCGAGTAGGCATAGCCCGCGATCAGAAAATTGAGGCCCACCGGAGCGTTCGCGTAAGCCCGCGGCTCCAGCGACTGCCCAAAGACAAGGCCGGGCCAGAGCATGGCGACAAGCGCGCCGACCCGCATGGCCGAACTACGTCACCCTAGTCGCCGCCTGCTCGCCGCGCACCCAGGCGTTGAGGAGCGTGTGCGTCACCGCGAGCACCAGCGGGCCTATGAAGATGCCGATCAGGCCAAATGAGATGAGGCCGCCGATTACACCGATGAAGATGAGGAGGAGCGGCAGGTCCGCGGCGCCCTGCTTGATGAGGAAGGGGCGTAGGAAGTTGTCGAGCGTGGCGGCGATGATCGTGACGATGAGCAGGAACGTGCCCATGCCCGGGTGGCCCGTCCAGTACAGCCAGATCACTGGCACGATGAGCACGATCGCGGCGCCGATCTGCGCCACCGCCAGCAGGAACATTAGCGCGGTGAGGACCGAGGCGAAGGGGATCCCAGCGATCCACAGGCCGATGCCGCCGACCGCGGTCTGCACCAGCGCGGTGACGATGACGCCGCGCGCCACGCTGCGGATCGCCTGCCCCGCCAGCACGATCGCCGCCTCGCCGCGCTCGCCGCCGAGGCGGGAGCCGAAGCGCAGCATCCAGTTGGCGGCGCCTTCGCCCCAGGCGTACAGGATCGACGCGGCGACCACCGTGAGCACGAACTGGACGAAAAGCTTGCCGAAGCTGCCCATCTCGGCGACGAACCACGCCAGCAAGCCGCGCGCGTAGGGCGCAATCTTATCCCGCAGCACCTCGACGCCTTCGGTCGACACTTCCTGCCAGAAGTCCGTCAACTTGGTGCCCACGAACGGGATCTGCGGCAACCACGCCGGCGGCGGCGGAACCTGGAAATCCTGTAGTCCCTTGATCCATTCGGTGATGTCGCCGAGATGGGCGATGATCGTTCCAATCGCAACCGACAGGGGAACGATGAGCAGGAGGACCAGGATGAACGTCATGACCGTCACCGCGACCCAGCGCCGCCCGCCCCCGAAGCGCTGCACCGCGAGCATCGCCTGCCAGGTCGGGACGACGATCATCACCGCCCAGATGGTCGGCGCGACGAACGGCCGCAGGATCCAGAAGGAGGCGGCGATCAGTCCGCCGATAAAGAGCACCATCAGCACGACCCGTGTCAGGTCGTGTCGCTGCATCTCCGCCATGATGTTTTCCCCTTCGCTCCCCCTAATTGCCGCGTCAGAAAGTCTTGCCGACGGTGAGCTGGACGCGCGTCCCGTAAGTGCTCGCTACGCCCTCGCCCCACAGTCGCCCGCCCAGCATGAGCAGGATGCGCCAATTGTGCTGGAGAGTCACGCCGCCTTCGAGCTCCGCCACCGCGCCGGTCTTGCCGTCCTGCACCCAGTCGATCACCGGCTTCGCCGTGAGCTTCAGCGAATACATCTTTCGCCAGACGTCGCGCAGCGCGAGCTCGAACTTCGTGTAGTTGACGTCCTTGCGCTCCGGGTCGCCCGCGACCGAGACCACCTGCTGGACCTGCGGCGAAAAGGAGAGCTTGTGGTCGTCGTTGCTGAGGGATTCCAGCGGATGGAACGTTTCGGCTCCTACCATCACCTGGTACTTTCCCTGCCCGAGCGAATCCGGATCCGCGGTCGGGAACGTGAGCTCGGAGAAAAACGACACCGGCACGCTGCTCACGTCCACGGGCCTCAATCGCGCGCGCAACTTGATATCTCCCAGCCGCGGATCGAAGGGGCTGCCCGAGAACGTGTCCTTCTCGTCCGGGAACGGCAGGTCGAGGCGCCACAGCGCCACCGGCCCTTCCGGCAAAGCCTCGAAGCGAAGCGTGGTCTTGGTGGACTCGCCCGGCGTATCGCGATCGGTGTTCTGGCGCTTGACCTCGAAGCGCCACTGCGTGTCGGCGCCCAGAGCGCTGCACGCGAGCAACGACAGGGCGGCGAGGATCGCCAGCGCATAAAATCGGATCAGCGCACCCGGATGGTGTAGTTCGCAGATTTCGCCGCCGGCACGTACTGCTCCCAAGGCCGGCGGTACTCGAAGCGCAGCTCCTGCTGGCCGCTGCGGTTCGCCTGGAAGTACCAGCTCTCGGTTCCCCCGGCACCGGTCTTGCCGTCGGCTCCGGCAGCCTGCGTGTACTCGGCGGCAGCGAGGCTGCTCAGCGAGTTCGAGCCGGAAGTGAGAAGCGACCAGCGATAGCCCGTGGTGGGATTGGCGCCCAAGCGCACGACGATCCTTTCGCCCGGTGCGATGTCGATGGCTTTCCCCGAGTCGGCTTCGGCGAGGGTGATGGCGCGATAGAGCGAGTGCGGCGCCGAGGTCGCGAGCTCGCGCTTCTCACGATCGAGCAGGCGCAGCTCGTTGTTGCCCGCGCGCAGAAAGTAACGTTGCGCGTCGGCACGGTCGGCTTCGAGCTGGTACATGGTCGCCTGCTTGTCCTCCGCCGACCCGCGCACCAGCTTCACCCGGCCGCTCTTTTCCGCGGTACGGTCGCCGTTGCGCGTGCCGATGTAGGTTTCCCTGAGATCATAGCGGCCCTCATAAAGCAGCAGATCCGCGCGGATGCCCGCACAATCCGCGCACGGCAGGATTCCCGTATAGGTTCCGAGCAGGTGCGACGAGTCGGACGTCGAAGGCGAGCTGCCGGAGCCGGCGCAGCCGGCCAGTGCACTCGTGATGATCAGGGCTGTGAGGATACGCATGGCGGACCTCCGCTGAATTTCCCCCGTCCCAGTGTCGCCAGAGTCGCTGCGCCGCGAAATTGGACCTTGGTCCAACCTCAGCGCCAGGCGCTTCCCGCCTGGATGTAGAAAGCGGTGTCCTCCGGTCCACGGGCGACGTCGGCGCCCATGTAAATGCCGAGACGCCGGGCAATGAGGTAGCGGAAACCGACCCCCCAGGCCGTCGCCGTGTCAGCATCGCCGAAGTTCGTGCTCGAGCCCCAGGCCCGCCCGGCGCCGAGGAAGCCGATCAGCGCCCAGCGCGGCGTCACGTTCCAACGCAGCTCCGCCTCCGCGACGGCCGCGTTCTCGTCCTGGTAGCGCGCGACCGGGATGCCGCGCAGCTCGATGAAAGGGAGCTGGTAGAACGGCACGTCGCCGCGCGCGGCGCGCCCGTCCAGCCGTCCACCCAGGACGAATTCTTTTTTCAAAGGCCAGTACCCGAATGCGTACGCACGATACGTTTGATACTTGTTGTCGCTGCCGATGTCGGGCGAATAGAGCATCGACTCGAGGTAGCCTTTCCAGCCGCTGGAAGGCGTGAAGAAGTTGTCGCGCGAATCGTGCTCGAAGGTGAGGCCCAGTCCCGAGCTCTTCACCGCGCGGCCGCCCGGCGAGAGAACCGGCTCGGGCCGCGAGGCGTCGAAGCGCGTGTCGAGGTCGAGGTAGATCCAGCGCGTGCCGACGAAGTTCTCGCTCTCGCCGAGGCGCCGCATCACCTGCTGCGTCGAGATCCAGCCGTCGACGTTGTAGCCGAGCTTCAAGTCGCGCGTGCTGTCGGTGCCGTTCGTGCCGTAGAAGTCGAGGTTGACGTCGGGACGCGCCACGGCCCCGCGCCAGCGCCAGAGCTGCTCGGCGAAGGTCACCATGCCGAAGGCGCCGGCGACCTTGGTGCCGTTCTCCGTCGCGGCGAGCGCCGCGCCGTAGATATCCGGGGGCGTCAGGCGGCCGCTTTCCTTCGCCTTGGTTACCGCTTCGCCGATGGACTCGCGGAAGAAGAGGAGCGCCGCGCCGACGCCGTAGCCCACCGCCGGCTCGGTGATGAG
>DASYPG010000674.1:0-2911 GCA_036006885.1 Burkholderiales bacterium
TTGGTGACCGGGAAGAGAAGCTCAACCGTGGCGTCGAAGCCTTCCTGCCGGAAGCAGCCGAGCTCGACCGCGGCGATCGCGGGGAAGTACGAGGGCGAGATGAGATCCGGAATCGCGACGCGCAGCGTCATTGCGGCTTGATCCCCGCCGCGTTGTTCATCCGCGCTTCGATCCAGCGGGCACAGGCGAGCGTGCGCGCGTCCTCGCCGACGCGCCCGATCACCTGGAGGCCGAGCGGCAGGCCGTTGGGTCCGACGCCGATGGGCACCGAAACGCACGGCACGTGGAGCAGCGTCCACACCACATTCATCGCCACGTTGCCGGTCGAGCCCAGCCCCTCGGGGGCCTCGCCCGTGGCGGCCGGCGCGACCAGCACGTCGCAGTCGCCGAAGACTTCGCTTGACGCAGCGCGGCAGCGGGCCGCATATGAAAGAGCTTTCTGGTAGTCGCGCGCGTCCGTGGCGTAGCCGTCTTCGCAGCGCAGGCGCAACGCCGGGTCCAGCCTGTCGGCGAAGCGGCGGTATTCATCGGCGAGCGAACGCGCGCCTTCGTAGCGGATGATGGTCGCCTGTGCTTCACGCAGCCTGCGCCACGACTCCGGCAGCCGAAGCTCGCCCGCGTCGAGCTGCTTCGCCGCGGTTTCGAAGGCGGCCGCCATGGGCGGCTCGACGAGCTCCCACTCCCAGGTACGGCAGGCGCCGATGCGCGGACGATCGATGCGTCCCTGCAGGTCGTCGCGCCCGGTGAGCGCGTCGAGAAAGAACGCGACGTCCTCGACGCTGCGTGCATAAACGCCGATCGTGTCGAGCGAGTCGGCGTTCGGATGCACGCCCGCGCGCGGCAGCAGGTTGTAGCTCGGCTTGCACGCCACCACGCCGCAGTAGGCGCCCGGGCGGATCACCGAGCCAGCGGTCTGCGTGCCGAATGCGAGCGGCACCATGAAGTCGGCGACCGCAGCGGCCGAGCCGCTCGAGGAGCCGCCCGGCGTGTGCGCGGTGTTGCGCGGATTACGTGTCCTCGACGGTACGAAGGTGGCGAACTCGCAGGTCACCGTCTTGCCGAGGATCACGCCGCCCGCCGCGCGGGCGAGAGCGACCGGCGCCGAATCGGCGCGCGGCCGGTGGCCGGCATAGATGCGCGAGCCGTACTCGGTCGGCATGTCGCAGGTGTCGAAGATGTCCTTCACTCCGACGGGCACCCCGCGCAGCGGCGCCGTTTTTTCAATGTGGTGGAGTTGAGCAAGAACCGCTTGGTCGTTCACGAAAGTCCAGGCCTGTATCTCGCGCTCGCGTGCGGCGATACGCTCGAGGCAGCTCTCGATCAGGCTGCGCGCGCTGAGCTCGCCGCGCTCGATGCGCGCGGCGGCTTCTTTCGCTCCGAGGCGGCAGGGCTCCATCAACGGCTCAGTATAATCGCCGCGATCCATGCAGCGACGAAACATCCTCGTCGTCGGCGCGGGCCCGGTGGGCAGCGTCGCAGCGCTTGCCGTGGCGCGCCTTGGCCACACGGTCACGTTGCTGGAAGCGCAGGAGCGCATCGACGACGCCCCGCGCGCCTCGACCACGCAGCCGCCGACGCTCGAGATCCTCGCCGAGCTCGGCCTGATCGACGAGTACATCCGCGTGGGGCTGGTCGCGCGCACGTTCGAGTTCTGGAACCGGCCGACGCTCGAGCGCATCGCCGAGTTCGATTTCGAGCGGCTGCGCGGCGAGACCGACTTCCCCTTCGTGGTCCAGACCGAGCAGCACAAGCTCGCCAACATGGCGCTCGCTCGGCTGAGAGGCATGGCGAACGCGGAGGTTCTTCTCGGCACGTCGGTGAGCGCGCTCGAGCAGGACGAAAAGCAGGTCACCGTCATGGCCGGCGAGCGAAGATTCGTGGCCGATTATGTCATCGGCGCTGACGGCGGACGCAGCACGGTGCGCAAGCAGCTCGGGATCGAGTTCGAGGGCTATACCTGGCCCGAGCGCTTCCTCGTCGTCACGACGAAGTTCGATTTCGCCGCCGCGCTGGGCTGCTGCAACCGCAACTACATGGCCGACCCGACCGAGTGGACCAATCTCTTCAAGGTCGCCGGCGACGATCTCAAAGGGCGCTGGCGCGCGGTGTTCAACACCCGCGCGGAGGAGACCGACGAGGAAGCACTCTCAGACGCCGCGGTGCGTGCGCGCCTCGCGCGGATCTACGTCCCCGAGGAAGAGAGGCACTACCTCCACCTCAACCTGTACAGCGTGCATCAGCGCGTGGCGAAGAGCTTCCGCAAGGGGCGCGTGTTCCTGTGCGGCGACGCGGCGCACGTGAACAATCCGATCGGCGGGCTCGGCCTCAATTCAGGGATTCACGAGGCTTGGGACCTCGCTGCGCTCCTAAACAAAGTCCTGAGGAAGGAAGCGGACTCCCGCGGGCTCGAAGATTACGAAAATCGCAGACGCCCGCTCAACATCGAGTATGTCCAGGAGCAGACCATTGCGAACAAGCGTCGCTTGGAAGAGCGCGATCCGGTGCAGCGCGCCCGCCGCTTCGACGAGCTGCGTGCGACGGCCGCGGACCCGGCGCGGCACAAGGCCTTTCTCATGAAGGCATCGCTGCTGGAAAGCGCCCGCCGGGCGGCGCGCCAATAACTTCTTCTACGCTCCCTGCTTCACGCCTGGAGGCGGCGGTGGAGGCGTGCCGGAAGGCGGCGGCGGGGGAGTGCTGCCGACCGATGGCGGCGGAGGAGCCGGGGCGTAGGACGGTGGCGGAGGAGGCGGGCCGTAGGACGGCGGGGGTGGAGGCGGCGGCGGACGGTAGTAGGAAGGTCCGGAGGACGCAGCCTGGCGGCGAGGCGCGACCGCCATCGGCACCTTGTTGCCCTTGGCGTACATGCACTGCGTGAAGGCGTTGTCGTAGCGGCGCTGTACGCTGTACGTGC
>DASYPG010000675.1:0-5101 GCA_036006885.1 Burkholderiales bacterium
CTGGTGCCGACCTCGCGCTGGTGCTTGACCGCGGTGAAGCCCTTCTCGGCGGCGGCAAATTCCTTCTGCTGCAGCTCGACGAAGGCGCTCATGTTGTCGCGCGCGTAGCCGTAGGCGAGCTCGAACATCGAGTAGTTGAGCGCGTGGAAGCCGGCAAGCGTGATGAACTGGAACTTGTAGCCCATCGCACCGAGCTCGCGCTGGAATCTGGCGATGGCGGCGTCGTCGAGGTTGCGCTTCCAGTTGAATGACGGCGAGCAGTTGTAGGCGAGCATCTTCTCCGGATACTTCTTGCGGATGCCCTCGGCGAACTTGCGGGCGAATCCGAGATCGGGGGTGCCGGTCTCGCACCACACCATGTCCGCGTACTCCGCGTAGGCGAGGCCGCGCGAGAGCGCCTGGTCGAACCCCTTGCGCGTGCGGTAGAAGCCTTCCGAGGTGCGCTCGCCGGTGATGTGGGGCTTGTCGTTCTCGTCGACGTCGGTCGTAACGAGGTCGGCGGCCTCGGCGTCGGTGCGCGCAAGGAGCACCGTCGGCACGCCCAGCACGTCGGCCGCGAGGCGCGCGGCGATCAGCTTCTGCACCGCCTCCTGCGTCGGCACCAGCACCTTGCCGCCCATGTGGCCGCACTTCTTCACCGAGGCGAGCTGGTCTTCGTAGTGCACGCCCGCGGCGCCGGCCTCGACCATCGAGCGCATCAGCTCGTAGGCGTTCAGCACGCCGCCGAAGCCCGACTCGGCGTCGGCGACGATGGGCGCGAAGTAGTCGATGGACCCTGCCGTTGCCTTTCCGTTTGCGGCCTCCATCCATTGGATCTGGTCGGCGCGGGCGAGCGCGTTGTTGATCCGGCGCACTACCGTCGGAACCGAGGAGACGGCGTAGAGCGACTGGTCGGGGTACATCTGCAGCGAGTCGTTGGCGTCGGCCGCGACCTGCCAGCCGGAGAGATAGATCGCAGGAACGCCCGCCTTCACCTGCTGCACGGCCTGGTTGCCGGTGAGCGCGCCGAGCGAATTCACGAACGGCCGCTCGCGCGTCATGCTCCAGAGCTTCTCCGCGCCGCGCTTCGCGAGGGTGTGCTCGACGCGCAGGCTGCCGCGCAGCCGCACCACGTCCTCAGCGGAATAGCTGCGCTTCACGCCTTTCCACCGCGGGTTCTGGGACCAGTCCTGCTCCAGCGCTCGAACTTCGTTGATGCGGCTTTCCACATCGCCTCCGAGAAATGAACGATGAAGCGAGTGTGCGCGCCGCCTGTGGCGCGGAGCAATACGCAACCATAGCCCGACCGGCCTGCAACAAAACAAGCGTTTACAGGGGGTTGAGCACCCCTCGTTTCATGATGCGGTAAAGCCTTTCAGCGAATTGCTGCTGTGCGGAAAGGTCGCTTAGCTCTGCACGAGCTGCCGGTGGCGCTGGATGCTCATGAGGATGCCGGCGCCGATGAAGAGGGTGAGGAGCGCCGTGCCGCCATAGGAGAGGAAGGGCAGCGGCACCCCGACCACGGGCAGGATCCCCGACACCATCCCCATGTTCACGAAGGCATAGATGAAGAACTGGAGCGAGATGGCGGCGGCGAGCAACCGTCCGAACAGCGTCGCCGCGTTGGTAGCGATCATCAAGCCGCGCGCGATGAGGAGCGTGTAGAGCACCAGCAGCGTGATGTTGCCGATAAGCCCGAATTCCTCCGAAAACACCGCGAAGATGAAGTCGGTGTGGCGCTCGGGGATGAACTCGAGGTGCGACTGGGTGCCGTTCAGCCAGCCCTTGCCGGCGAGGCCGCCCGAGCCCACGGCGATGGTGGACTGGATGATGTGGTAGCCCGCCCCAAGAGGATCGCTCGTCGGATCGAGCAGGGTGAGGATGCGCCGGCGCTGGTAGTCGTGCAGGAACGGCCACAGGAGCGGCACCGCCGCGGCGCCGGCAGCGAAAATCGCGCCTATGACGCGCCAGCTCATGCCGGCGAAGAACATGATGAAGAAGCCTGCCGTGCCGACGAGTCCGGCGGTGCCGAGGTCGGGCTGCCGCAGGATGAGGCCGAGCGGCACGAGCAGCAGGACGCTGGCGACAAAATAGTCGCGCCACCGCAGGGTCGACTCGTTCTTATGGAAGTACCACGCGAGCATCAGCGGCAGCGCGAGCTTCATCATCTCCGAGGGCTGGAAGCGCGTGACGCCGACGTGCAGCCAGCGCCGCGCGCCGTTCACCACGTCGCCCGCCAGCGCCACCGCGATGAGAAAACCCAGGCCGACCAAATAGGCCGGGACCGCGAAACGCATCATGGTCTGCGGCGGCACCTGCGCCACGATCCACATTGCGGTGAGCGCGACCACCAAGCTGGCGAGCTGGTTGGCTACCCGGCCCGGCACGTCGTAGCTCGCCGAGTACAGCACCGCGAAGCCGACCATCGACAGCGTGAGCAGCATCACGAGGAGCGTCGAGTCGATGCCTTCGGCGAGGCGGCCTGCGATGCGGCGCAGCGGGAAGCGCGCGGGGTCCATCAGTCGCTCTCCCGCTCCGCTTCGTCCACGTCGTCCTCGGGGGTCTGCAGGCGGAGGCCCTGCGGCAGCTTGCCGAGGAGGTAATAATCGAACATGGTGCGCGCGATCGGCGCAGCGGCGCGCGCCCCGAAGCCGCCGTTCTCGACGATGATGGCAAGCGCGATCTTCGGGCTTTCGAGCGGCGCGAAGGCGATGAACCAGGAGTGGTCGCGGTGGCGCTCGGCGACCTTCTTCTCGTCGTACTTTTCGTTCTGCTTCAGCGCGACTACCTGCGCCGTGCCGGTCTTGCCGCCGCTCGTGTACTGGGCGCCGGCGAAGGCGCGCGCGCCAGTGCCTTCCTTGTTGACGCCGGCCATGGCTCGCTTCACGAAGTCGATGTGGTCGGCGCGTGCGCCCACGCGGTGCACCACCTCGGGCTCGAAGTTGCGCCGCTCCCCGGTGCGCGGGTTGTCGATGTACCCGACGAGATGCGGCCGGTACACCGTGCCGCCGTTGGCGAGCGTGGCTACGGCCTGGGCGAGCTGGATCGGCGTGTAGGAGTTGTACCCCTGGCCGATGCCGATCGAAATCGTCTCGCCCGGGTACCACTTCTGCTGCTCGGGGCGGCGGAAGCGCTTCACCTTCCACTCAGGCGAAGGCAGCACCCCCGGCAGCTCGCCCTGGAGGTCGATGCCGGTCTTCGAGCCGAAGCCGAAGTTCTTCATGTAGGCGGCGATGGCGTCGATCCCCATGTCGTTCGCGAGCATGTAGTAGTAAGTGTCGGAGGACACCACGATGGACTTGAAGAGATCGACGTAGCCGTTCCCGCCGGGCTTGGAATCGCGAAACCGGCGGTCGCCGAAGACGAAATAGCCGGGATCGTTGATCGCGCTTTTCGGGGTGCGCTTGCCGGTCTCCAGGGCGGCGAGCGCCATGAAGGGCTTGAAAGTCGACCCGGGCGGATAGGTCCCGGCGATTGCGCGGTTGTAGAGCGGTCGATCCGGAGAGTTGTTGAGCTCGGCCCAGTACTGCGGGTCGATGCCGTCGACGAAATAGTTCGGATCGAAGCCGGGCTTGGAGACGAACGCGAGCACCGCGCCCGTCGCAGGCTCGAGCGCCACCACCGCGCCGCGCCGGTCGCCGAGCGCCTGCTCGGCCACCTGCTGCAGCCTCAGATCGAGCGTCAGCGCGACGTTGTTGCCCGGCTGCGAGGCCGTGCGCGAGAGCGTGCGGATGCCGCGTCCGGCGGCGTCGATCTCGACGTGCTCGAAGCCGGTCGTGCCGTGCAGGTCGGCCTGGTAGCTCGCCTCGATGCCGGCCTTGCCGATGAAGTCGGTGCCGCGGTAGTTTGCGTCGACCCCTTCCTCCTCGAGCCGCTCCTGGTCGGCCACGTTGATGCGGCCCATGTAGCCGAGCACGTGCGCGGCGATGTCGTCGTAGGGGTATTGGCGGAACAGGCGCGCCTTGATCTCGACGGTGCCGTTGTAGCGATAGCGGTTGGCAGCGAATTTGGCGACCTCCTCGTCCGACAGCCGCGTGCGGATCGGCAGGCTCTCGGCGTTGCGGGTCTCGGCGAGGAGCTTCTTGAAGCGGGCGCGGTCGCGCGAGGTGATCTCGACCAGCTCCGCGAGCTCGTCGATCGAGCGCTCGATGCTGCGCACCTTGCGCGGGAAGATCTCGAGGGTGTAGCCCGAGTAGTTGCGCGCCATCACAATGCCGTTGCGGTCGAGGATCAGGCCGCGGTTGGGCGGGACCGGCACGATCGAAATGCGGTTGTCCTCGGCCCTCGAGGCGTAGTGGTCGTGCTGGATCACCTGCAGGAAGATGAAGCGCGCCGCGAGCAGGCCGAAGCCGATCAGCACGAGCACGCCGGCCACGCCGATGCGCAAGTGGAATTGCTCAAGCTCCCGTTCACGATTTCGCAGTTCGGCCATACGTCAGATGGTCTGTTCGCGCTCCAGACGCCGTTGCGGCAGGACGAGGAGCCAGCTCACCATGGGCCAGAGCAGCGCTCCCGCTAGCGGGCTCACGTAGATCGCCCACCCCGGAAAGGGGTCTCCCGCGGCGATGCGCACGACGAGCACCAGCGTCTGCGCCATGGCGAGGATGAGGGCCACGTGCGCCGCCTGTAGCACAGCACCGAACCACAGGATGCGCCGCGACGCCCAGATCGAGATGAAGGCAAGCAGCGAATAGGCGAGCGCGTGCTGGCCGAGGAGCACGCCGTTGCCGGCGTCGACCAGCAGCCCCACGCCCCAGGCGACGCCCAGGCCGACGAGGCGCGGCTGGCGCACGCACCAGAACGTTAGGACCAATGCGACGAAGTCGGGCACCAGGCGCAGGTCCTTCCAGGGTAGGAAATTGAGCAGCAACGCGATAGCGACCGAGGCCGCGACCGTGCTGACTCGAGCCGGCCGAAGGATGTGCTCGGACTTGCCTCCAAGCGCCATCACCCGTCTTTCTCTTTCGCACGCGCGCGGCGCGCCTTATCCGAGCGGCGCTCCTTGCTCGACTGCGCCTCCTCGGGCCGCGGCGGCCGCGCGGTCTCGTCCGACAGCACGAGGACGAAGCGCCCGCGGTCGACCCCGGCGACCGGTCGGCAGATCACCCGGGCGAAGCTATTT
>DASYPG010000676.1:0-1718 GCA_036006885.1 Burkholderiales bacterium
GGAAGACTGCGCCGCGAAGTATTCGTTTACCCGCGAAGCGCAGGACCGCTTTGCCATCACCTCGCTCGAGCGCGCGCAGAAGGCCAACACGGAAGGCTGGTTCGCCTGGGAAACGACGCCCATCGCCATCAAGGCCGGCAAAGAGGAGAAGTTCGTCGAGACCGACGAGCAGCCCTTCAAGGCGAATCTGGAGAAGATTCCGACCCTCAAGCCCGCGTTCCGCAAGGACGGCACGGTGACCGCGGCGAACTCGAGCTCGATCTCCGACGGTGCGGCGGCGCTCGTGATGATGCGCCGATCCACCGCGGAGAAGCGCGGCCTCGCCCCGCTCGCTGTAGTAATGGGCCATGCCACGCACGCCCAGGCGCCGAGCGAGTTCACTACTGCTCCGGTTGGCGCCATCTCCAAAGTCCTTCAGGGGGTAGGGTGGAAGGCGGCCCAAGTGGACCTCTACGAGATCAACGAAGCCTTTGCAGTCGTGACAATGGCGGCGATGCAGGAGCACGGCCTGCCGCACGAGAAAGTAAATGTCCACGGCGGCGCCTGCGCTCTCGGCCATCCGATCGGGGCCTCGGGCGCGCGCATCGTGGTCACGCTCATAGGCGCGCTGCGCAAGTACGGGCTCAGGCGCGGCGTCGCGAGCCTCTGCATCGGCGGCGGCGAGGCAACCGCCATGGCGCTCGAGCTGCCTTGAAGCGAGATTTGCAGCGGCTCCTCGACCGGGCGCGCTTCCTGCGCCCGTACGGCTTTCGCGTGGTCGCGGCCGACAAGCGAAAATGCATGCTTGAGTTGCCGCACAAACCGGCGCTCGAGCGCCCCGGCGGCATCATCAACGGCCCGGCCCTCATGGCCGCGGCGGACTGCGCCATGTGGCTCGCGATCAAGGTGCGGCTGGGGGTCGAAGGCGATGCTCTCACCTCGGAGCTGAATACCGCTTTCCTGGCGCCGGCCAAGGACGAACATGTGTACTGCACGGCGCGCATCCTGAAGATGGGGCGACGGCGCATCTACGGCGTGGCCGAATGCCACGGCAAGAACGGCAACCTCTTCAGCCACCACACGGTGACCTATGTCCGTGCGGCCTGAAGCGGAGCTTCTGCAGATCCGCGAGGCGGTGCGCCGCTTTGCGGCCGCGGAGCTTGCGCCGAACGCCGCGCGCTGGGACCGCGACAAGGAGTTTCCGCGCGAGGCGTTGAGGGGGCTCGCCGCGATGGGTCTTTACGGCGTCGCCATCGCGGAGGAATGGGGCGGTGCAGGACTGGGCTACAGCGCCCTCGCCGTCGCGTGCGAGGAAATCTCGGCCGGCGATTGCGCCACGGCGACGATCGTGTCCGTGAACAACCTCGTCGCCGGAATCCTGGCCGGCTACGGGAACGCGGCCCAGAAGGAGCAATTCCTGAGGCCGCTCGCCCAAGGCGCGCTGCTTGGCGCCTTCATGCTCACCGAGCCGCACGCCGGCTCCGATGCCAGCGCGATCACGACGCGCGCCGAGCGCCGAGGCAGCGATTACGTGTTGAACGGCGTGAAGCAGTTCATCACCTCGGGCAAGAACGCCGATATCGCGGTGGTGTTCGCAGTCACGTCGAAGGACGCCGGAAAGCGCGGCATCAGCGCCTTCGCCGTGCCTACCGGGACCCCGGGCTACGTGGTGGCGCGAATCGAGGAGAAGACCGGACAGCGCGCCTCCGACACCGCCCAGATAGTGTTCGAGAACTGCC
>DASYPG010000677.1:0-4874 GCA_036006885.1 Burkholderiales bacterium
GTGCGTGCAAGCACCTCGTAGAGCGTGTCGCCCATGCCGAAGAGCTTCTGGAACTCGAACGGACGGTCGCCCGCGAGCTCGAGGATCGTCGCGACGGTGCGACAGTTGTGCGTCGCGAACGCCGGATAGAGCGTCGCGGGCGCCGAAAGCAGCCGCCGCGCGCAGGCCACGTAGGACAGGTCGGTCGCGGGCTTGCGCGTGAACACCGGGTAATCGGGCATGCCGAGCTGCTGGGCCCGCTTGATTTCGCCGTCCCAGTACGCGCCTTTCACGAGGCGAACCGAGACGCGGCGCCGCAGGCCGACCAGCCAGTCGCACACGGCGAGCGAGCGCTTCTGGTAAGCCTGAACCGCGAGGCCGAGCGGATGGCCGCGGCTCAGCGCCTCGAAGAGGTCGAGCGTCAGCTCGAGCCGCTCCGACTCTTCGGCATCGATGGTGAGGCCGACCGCGCACTGCTCCGCCAGGCGAACGAGCTCGGCGACTCGGGGCGCGAGCTCGTCGAGCACGCGCGCGCGCTTCGCCTCCTCGAAGCGCGGATGCAGCGCCGAGAGCTTCACCGAGACGCCGTCGCCCGCCGGCGTGCCGCGGATCGCGCGGCAATAGGCATCGAAATAGCGCGCCGCGTCCTCGGCGGTGCGCGCGGCCTCGCCGAGCATGTCGTACGAGAAGCGGTAGGCGTCGAAGGCGCGGCCGCGTGTCACCGCTTCCTCGATGGTCTCGCCGATGACGAACTGGCTCGCCAGGATGCGCATCGCCTGGCGCACTGCGGTACGCACCACCGGCTCGCCCAGGCGCGCGGCCAGGCGCTTGAGCTGCGCGATCGGCTCGGCCTCCGCTTCGCGCCAGCGTGCCAGCGTGCCGGTCAGCATGAGCGCCCAGTCGGCGGCGCTCGCGGCCCAGGAGTCCTCCGCGTCCTGGCCGCCGCCCTTTCCCCACTGCCCCGCGGAGAGCTTTTCCCGCAGCAGGGCATCGGCGGTTTCGGGGTCCGGGATGCGCAGGAGCGCTTCGGCGACGCACATCAGGGCGACGCCCTCCGGAGTTGAAAGGCCGTAATGGCGCAGGAACGACTCCGCGCTAAGCGCCGCAGGGCGCGTCGACCGCACCTCGCGTGCCAGGCTCAGCGCGTGCTCGGTGATCCGCTGCGAGGCCTCGCGGTCGGGCTGAAGGGCGCGCAGCCGCTCGAGCGCCTTGGCTTCGGCGAGGCGATGGTCCTGGCGGATGCGTGGATCCATGGGTCATATAATGCTGCGCGAAAACGGCGGGAGACACCACCATGACGACGACCGTGCCGCGGATACTTTGGCAGCCGAGCGCTCGCGCCGTCGAGGAGGCGCAACTCACGCAGTTCGCCCGCCAGGTCGTGCGCAAGCGCCGCCTCGAGCTGAACAGCTATCCCGACTTCTACCGCTGGTCGGTCGAGCGGCCGGAGGAGTTCTGGTCGGACACCTGGGATTTCTGCGGCGTGGTCGCCTCGCGCAAGGGTGCCACTGTGTTGGTGGACGGCGACAAGATGCCCGGCGCGCGCTGGTTTCCGGAGGCGCGGCTCAACCTCGCCGAGAACCTCATGCGTCGCGGCGACCGCGGCGACGCTTTCGTGTTCTGGGACGAGTCCGGCCCGCGCCGGCGCATGTCGTACGCCGACCTCTACAGCGACGTCTCACGCGCCGCGCAGGCGCTCGCCGCGCTCGGACTGCGCGCCGGCGACCGCGTCGCAGCTTTCGTCCCCAACCTTCCCGAGACGGGCATGCTCGCGCTCGCGGCGCTGTCGCAGGGCATCGTGTGGTCCTCCTGCTCGCCGGATTTCGGCGTCGAGGGGGTGCTTGAGCGCTTCGGCCAGATCGAGCCCAAGGTGCTGTTCTGCGCCGACGGCTACCGCTACAGCGGCGAGACCCACGATTCGCTCGAGCGCGTGGCGGGACTGGTGGAAAAGCTGCCGAGCGTGCGCAAGGTCGTGGTCGTGCCGCATCTCGACCCGAAGGTCGACGTGTCGGAGATTCCCAAGGCGGTGACGCTCGGAGAATGGCTGCGCCGCTACAGGCCGGCCGACATCGCCTTCGCGCAGCTGCCGTTTGACCATCCGGTGTTCATCCTGTTCACCTCGGGCACGACCGGAAAGCCAAAGTGCATCGTGCACGGCGCCGGCGGCACGCTGCTGCAGGCGCTGAAGATGTTCAAGCTGCATTTCGACCTGCGGCCGGGCGAGCGCTACTTCTACTACTGCACCACGAACTGGGTGGTGTGGAACCTCCTTTTCATGGCGCTCGCGGCGGAGGCGAGCGTAATGCTGTACGACGGCTCGCCGTTCGCCCGGAACGGCCGCATCCTTTTCGACTACGCGGAGAAGGAGCGCATCACCCATTTCGGCACCTCGGCCAAGTTCATCGATGCCGCGGCGAAGCGCGGCCTGCGGCCACGCGACACGCACGACCTCGGCTCGGTGCGCATGATCCTGTCGACCGGATCGCCGCTCGCGCCCGAGGGCTTCGACTACGTCTACGACGCCGTCAAGAGCGAAGCGTGCCTCGCCTCGATCTCGGGCGGCACCGACATCATGGGCGCGTTCGCCGACGCCAGCGCCGTGCTGCCGGTTTACCGCGGCGAGCTGCAGTGCCGCTCGCTCGGCATGGCGGTCGAGGTATTCGACGAGGAGGGCAATTCCATGGTCGGAAAAAAGGGCGAGCTCGTATGCACCCGGCCCTTTCCATCGATGCCGCTCGGGTTCTGGAACGACCGCGGCGGGGAGCGCTACCACGCGGCCTATTTCGCGAAGTATCCGGGCGTCTGGACGCACGGCGACTGGTCCGAGCTCACCGAGCGCGGCACAATGCTGGTCTACGGGCGCTCCGATGCCACCCTCAACCCCGGGGGCGTGCGCATCGGCACCGCGGAGATCTACCGCGTGGTCGAGCGCATCGATGAGGTCGAAGAGGCGGTGGCCATAGGCCAGCTCTGGCCGCCGGAGCAGCCGACCGATACGCGGGTCGTTCTCTTCGTGAAGCTAAGGGACGGGCAACGCCTCGAGGACCACCTCGAAGAGCGTATCCGCTTCGAGATCCGGCGCCACGCCTCGCCGCGCCACGTGCCCGCGCGTATCGTGCAGGTGGACGACATCCCGCGCACCAAGAACGGCAAGGTCGTCGAGCTCGCGGTGAAGGCGGTCGTGCACGGCATGCCGGTGACGAACACCGATGCGCTGGCGAATCCCGAAGCGCTGGAACTCTTCAGGGACCTGCCCGAGCTGCAGACGTAAAAAGTTCAACCCAGGATCTCGCCGATATGAGTGCGCTGGTCGAGATCGGAGATGAACTGGCGCAGATCCGGGCCCAGCGCGTCGCGCGCCGACACGATGCCGACCGGACGCCCGTTCTCCACCACCGGAACATGGCGGAACTCACCCTCGTGCATGAGGTGCAGGGCGTGGCCAAAGGGGCGGTCGGGCGCGATGGTGCGCGGGTTCTCGGTCATGACCTCGGCGAGTTTCGTGATGGCGGGATCGCGGCCTTCGGCGATGACGCGAAACAGCGCGTCGCGCTCGGTGAAGATGCCGGCGAGGCGGCCGCGTTCGACGACGAGAATGGCGCCGATGCGCTTGCCTTTCATGAGGCGCGCGGCAGCCGCCACGGTCATTCCGGCGGTCGCGGTGACGGGAGCCTGATTCTCGATGATGCTGCGGACAGGACGGTCCATGGCTTCCTCCTCTTTTCTTACTTTACTCCCGCCGCGGCAGATGATTTTTTCGAATGTTTCGCTTTAGCCGAAATTGAAGTCGCCCGAAATGCATTATTGCGGTGCAGCAGCTTTCGCTAACATGGGTCCATGCGACAGGAAAGCTTTCAGGCATTTGCAAACGCGTCGTTCCACCGCATCGCGTATACGGACTGGGGCAACATTTCCAATTCCCATACCGTGGTTTGCGTGCACGGTCTCGCGCGCAACAGCCGCGACTTCGATTTCCTCGCCGCGGCCCTGGCGCCGCGCTGCCGGGTGGTGTGCATGGACGTGGCAGGACGAGGCGAGAGCGAGTGGCTGGAGAACAAGTCTTACTACAGCTTCGCCACCTACCAGAGCGACGCCGCGACCATGCTCGCGCGCGCCTCCGCGCCTGGGCGCCAGTGGTTCGGCAAGCCGGCGGGCAGCAAGCTCGACTGGGTCGGGACCTCCATGGGCGGGCTGATCGGCATGCTGCTTGCCGCGCGTCCCGGGTCGCCGATCCGGCGATTGGTGCTGAACGACGTCGGACCGCTGATACCGTGGAGCGCGCTGCTGCGCATGAAGGGTTACATCACGCGCGGCAAGTCGTTCCAAGACCTCGAGCAGGTGGAAGCCTACTTCAGGGACGTATGCGCTTCCTTCGGGCCGCTGACCGACGCCCAGTGGGAGCACCTCGCGCGCCACGGCGCCCGGCAGACGAGCGAAGGCGGCTACGAGCTTCGCTACGATCCGAAGATCGGCGATGGGCTGCACGGACACGTCGACCCCGAGTTTCCGCTCGGCCCGGATCTCCTGCGAGGAATCGATCTGTGGAATGTGTGGGGCAGGCTCCGGATCCCGACCCTGGTGCTGCGCGGCGCTGAGTCCGACGTGCTGCGGCCCGCGACAGTGCACGAGATGAGGGAGCGAAGACCCGATGTGGAGGTCGTCGAGTTCGCCGGGGTCGGCCACGCGCCAGCTCTGATGAGCGACGACCAGATCCGCGTGGTGAAGGAATTTTTGCTGCGTGATTAGGCGGAAATAGCGGAAGCGATCGCTTCGATGACGAGAGGTTGTTCGCCGATCGGTTTGTCGAGGCTGAGCGTCAATCCCGGGCGCGCCACTTGATTCAGGAGGCGAGGCAGATCATCCTTCACGTGGCCGCCCTGGCCGAGGAACAGCGG
>DASYPG010000678.1:0-1810 GCA_036006885.1 Burkholderiales bacterium
GGCACGATCTCGACCTCGCCCTGCGGCGCGCGGTCGCACATGTCGTCGAACGCCACGATGGCCTCACCCAGGAAGTCTCTTAACGAAGGACCTTCGGCCGAGAGGCTCGCGAACACGAAGCCACGGTAGTTGTCGACGCGCGCGGCGCGCTTCATGCTGCAGTCGGGATGGTCCTTGCCGTAGCGCGTGCCGGCGTAGCCCGATTCCATCATCGGGATGCTCCTCAGCCTGCCGTCGTGGTGGAAGGTCCAGGAGTGGTAGGAGCAGCGGAAGAACTCGCCGCTCGAGCCCTGGCGGTCGCCGACCATCATGTTGCCGCGGTGGGGACAGCGGTTATAGAGGACGTTCACGGCGCCGTCGGCGCCGCGCACCATCAGCATCGGCTGGCGGCCGATCTGGACGGTGTAGTAGTCGCCGGCCTTCGGCACCTGGCTCTCGTGCCCGCAGTAGATCCAGACGCGCTCGTGGATGCGCTGCATCTCGAGCTCGAAGATCGCGGGATCGGTGTAGACCTCGCGACGGACCCGGTCCGGCTCTACGAAGCCGGATAAACGGCTGGAAAGATCGGGGACGTGCTGTTGCAGCATGGCAGAAGCCTCGGGGCGGATGCGGACCCCGGGGATTCTACCGCCGGCTAATTCCTATGGATCGAGCGGCAGCGGGCGATGTCCTCGTCGCTCATCACCGATTTGAACGTGCACTGGGATTCGTAGGCGGCGCGGGCGCGTCGCGCGTCGCGCTCTTCCTTTTCCCTCGCGAGCTGCTTCTGGCGCTCGGCCTGCTCTTCCTCGTATGCCTTGAGCACCGCGGCGCGTTTTTCCTCTTACTCGGCGGCTCGCGCGAGCTTGTCGTCGGCTTCCTTCAGCCGCGCCTGAATCGCGGCATCGGCCGCCGCGGGCTGGGCGGCGGGCGGGACGGACTTTGGCTGCGCCCCGGCGGCGGTTGCGAACGCCAGGCTGAGGAGCATTGCGGCAAGTTGTTTTTGTTTCAGCATTGGATCTTTCCCCCTGGAGGCGAGGCGTCTAACCTAACCCACCCCCCCGAGGAGGCCAATTGCATGCGTCACGCGCTCGAGCCCGCGGTGTGCACTTTGTCATGAAAGTCGTCGACGTCCATACTCACATGCTGAACGACGCGTACCTCGCGTTGCTCAAGCGGCACGGCGGCGGCTATTCGCTCGGCAAGCTGGTGGGCGGGCAGACCGGCGTCCTGAAGGACGGTGCGCCGTTCATGACCCTGACGCCCGGGATGTTCGATTACGAGCTGCGGATTCAGGCGATGGACCGCGCGGGCGTCGACATCGCCATCGTCACGCTCACCAGCCCGAACGTGTTCTGGGGTTCGGCGCGCGAGAGCCTGGAAGCGGCCCGGCTGATGAACAGCGACATGGCCGCCCAGCAGAGCAAGTTCCCCGAGCGCCTCCGCTTCATGTGCTCGCTGCCGTGGCAGCACCCGAAGCTCGCGCTGGAGGAGCTGAAACGCGCCTGCGACGAGCTCGGCGCGGTCGGCGTGATGCAGCTCGGCAGCGTCGACGGCGTCTCGCTCACCGACAAGCGCTTCGCGCCGGTGTGGAAGGAGATCGACCGCCGCGGCCTGCCGGTGCTGATCCATCCGAGCGCGCCGCCGGGCACGAAATACCTCGACCTGATGAAGTACAACCTCGTCGCCTCGGTGGGCTTCATGTTCGACACGTCGCTCTCGGTAAGCCGCATGATCTTCGACGGCTTCCTCGAGCGCTATCCGAATCTGAAGCTCATCGCCGCGCACGGCGGCGGCGCGCTGCCCTATCTCGCCGGGCGCCTCGATATGT
>DASYPG010000679.1:0-7435 GCA_036006885.1 Burkholderiales bacterium
CGCGCGAGGCACTCCACCGCGGCCGCGCCCAGGCGCGTAGCGAGGACGCGGTCGGAGGCGCTCGGTGCGCCGCCGCGCACCACGTGCCCGAGGCGCGTGACGCGCAGCTCGAAGCCGATCGAGTCGCCCTGGCGCTCGTAGTATTGCATGAGCTCGCGCACGCCGCAGCGCGCGCCTTCGGCGATGACCACGAGCGCGTGGGTCTTGCCTCGCCGGTAGGCGGCGCGCAGGCGCTCCGCCACGTGCGCCGGCGAGATCTCCTCCTCGGGGAGCGCGACCACCTCCGCGCCGCCGGCGATGCCGGCCATGAGCGCGATGTAGCCGCAGTCGCGGCCCATGGTTTCGACGACGAAGGCGCGCTGATGGGAGGACGCGGTCGTGCGCAGCCTGTCGATCGCCTCGAGGGTGATATTGACTGCGGTGTCGGCGCCGATGCTCACATCGGTGCCGTAAAGATCGTTGTCGATGGTGGAGGCGACGCCGACCACCGCGAAGCCTTCCATTGCGAGCGAGGCGCTGCCGGTCTGCGAGCCGTTGCCGCCGATGACCACCAGCGCGTCGATGCCGCGCGCGCCGAGGCTGGCGAGCGCCTGGGCGCGTCCCGGCGCTTCCTTGAACTCGGGACTGCGCGCGCTGCCGAGCACCGTGCCGCCGTGCTGGATGATCCCACCCACGTCGCGCGCGGCAAGGCGCTCCATGGCGCCCGACACCAGCCCGGCGAAACCGTTGCGCACGCCGAACACCTCCCAACCCTCGGCCAGCGCGCCGCGCGTCACCGCGCGCACCGCCGCATTCATTCCGGGAGCGTCGCCGCCGCTCGTCAGGACTGCAATTTTTTTCAAGCCGGACATTCTAAAGCTCGATGGCCAAATCACTAAAGCAGCTGCGCGAGGAAGCGCGCAAGTGCCAGGCCTGCCCGCTATGGGCGAAGGCGACCCAGACGGTATTCGGCGCCGGCGATCCCCATGCAAGAGTCGTGCTGGTCGGCGAGCAGCCCGGCGACGAGGAAGACAAGAAGGGCTTGCCGTTCGTCGGGCCGGCCGGACGCCTCCTCGACCGCGCCCTCGAGGCCGCTGCCGTGGATCGCAACGATCTGTATGTGACCAACGCAGTGAAGCACTTCAAGTGGCAGCTCCGCGGCAAGCGCCGCCTGCACAAGACGCCCGCCCAGCGCGAGGTCGATGCCTGCCGCCAATGGCTCGAGCGCGAGATCGCCGCGGTGAAACCCCATGTGATCGTCGCCTTGGGCGCCACCGCCGCGCGCGCGGTGATCAGCAAGGACTTCAAGGTCTCGACGATGCGCGGGCGGTTCGTCTACAGCCCGCTCGCGCCTTGCGTGTTCGCCACCTTCCATCCTTCGGCCCTGCTTAGGCTGAAGGATGAAGCGGAGAAGGAAGCCGCCTTCGACCAGCTCGTGGCGGACCTGAAGCTGATCAAGAAAGCGCTAGGCCGGCCATAGCATGGCCGCGCCGCGCACGCCGCTCGCATCGCCGAATTTCGCCGGCACGATCGGCGTCTCGACGATCGGCGAGTACACATAGCGCGGCAGGAGCTGCGGCACGCTCGCGTAGAGGCGCTGCTCGCGCGAGACGCCGCCGCCCACAACGATGACTTCCGGGTCGAGGAAGTTGATCACCAGCGAGAAGGCCCGCGCCAGCCGGTCGGCGTAGATCGCGAGCGCCTGGTCATCGCCGCGCGCATCCTTTTCGCGCGCGAGCGCCGGCCCGGAGCACCACTGCTCGATGCAGCCGCGGCGGCCGCAGTTGCACGGTGGCCCGGGATGCTCGTCGCGCGTCATCCACGGCAGCGGCGTGTGTCCCCACTCGCCGCCGATGCCGTGGTGGCCGTTCAGCACCGTTCCGCCGACCACGATGCCGCCGCCGACACCGGTGCCCAGGATGGCGCCGAATACCACGCCGCATCCCGTGCCCGCGCCGTCGAGGGCCTCCGAGAGCGCGAAGCAGTTGGCGTCATTCGCGAAGCGCGCTTCCCGCCCGAGCCGCTGCTCCAGGTCGTGCTTGAGCCGCCGGCCGTTGAACGGCGTGTTGTACGCGTTGTTGACGCGGCCGCTGCGCGGGTGAATGGTGCCCGGCATGCCGATGCCGACGCTGCACGCGGCCCCGGCCGCGCGTTCCGCGTCCAGGATCAGGCTGGAGAAATCGTCAAGCGCCGCGTCGTACCCGGCGTGCGGCGTGGGCGCGCGCCGCCGCAGCATCTCGCGGCCGTCCTTGTCGAACACCGCGATCTCGATCTTGGTGCCACCCAGGTCTACGCCAAGCCGCAAGGCCATGATTTGGTTCCGATCCGTTCCCGCCGCGGCAGTTCAATGCGTCGCACGGCCGATTGTGAACTGGTGGCTAACGCACCGGCTCGATTGCGGAGCAAAGTAGCGCGGATGTGCTCGTTTTCACAGGAGCATTTCATGGTTGCGTCTCGATTGATCCTTGCGGCGCTGGCCGTCATCCTGGCTGGCGAAGCATCGGCGGGAGAACGCTGCAGTGCGCTTGACGGCAGCACGCTGCAGTGCGGCCGCGAGCGCGTGCGCGTCGAAGGCCTGCGTGCACCGACCCTGAACGAGCCCGGAGGTGCGGAAGCGCGAGCGCGCCTGGATCGGCGCATTCGTCAGGGCGAGCTCGTCATCGACCGACAGGGCCGTGACAAGTACGGCCGTACCCTGGGACGGATCTACGTCAACGGCAAGCGCGTCACCCAGCTCGACGTCGAACCCAAGCCGGGACGCAGCAGCAGGCGCAGCTAGGGGTTGGTCCTCGCGCAGGCGAAGGCGTCCCTCCACGCGCCGAGCCAGGACTTCGCGGCCGCCGGGTCGGAGAGGCGCCAGCGGGCGGCGGTCTCGCCCTCCCCGATCTTCACCGAGTGGCCGCCGAGGCGGTTCACCGCGCGAAAGCCGGATTCGTCGGTCACGTCGTCGCCGAGGAAGACCGGGATCCGACCGGCGAAAGGCGCCTCGGCCATGAACTCGCCGATGGCGCTTCCCTTGTCCACGCCCGACGGCTTGAGCTCGTACACCATCTTGCCGAGCTGAACCTCCAGCGCGCCGCCCGCCGTCCTGGCGGCTTCCTCGACGACCGCCTGCGCCGCCGCCTGGAGCTGCGGGGCGAGCCGGTAGTGCAGCGCCACGCTCGCGCCCTTGTCCTCGAAGATGAGGCCCTCGTTGCGCGCGACGAACTTGCGCACCGGAGCGGCAGCGCGGTGCAGCGCGTCCACCGGGAAACGGTGGCGGCGGCGCTTGCCGCGCGCATCGCGTCGCTCGGCGCCGTGCTGTCCGGCGATCGGCAGCTTGAGCGGGTGGAATAGCGCGTCGATGCCGGCGAGCGGACGCCCGCTCACCAGCGCCAGCGCGCCCCCGGTCGCGCGGTGCAACTCCGCCACGAGGTCGGCCTCCGGGCGCTCGATGCGCACGTCGTCGGGATGTCCCTCGATGTCGAGCAGGGTGCCGTCGATGTCGAGGAAGAAGGCCCAGTTAGCCGCAAGCGGCGGCATGCCTAGCCCGTGCCGGCGCGTCGCCGCGCGGCCCGCGCGCGCGACAGCACGCGGCGGCGGTGGCGCATGCGGGCTGCGTCGAGGAGCATGCGGCCCGCCCAGCGGAACACGTTGAACTCCTGCACCAGCGTGCGCATGCTGCGCATGCGGGCGCGTTGCTCTTCGGGCGACATGGTGAGCGCGAGGTGCATCGCCGCGGCGCTCTGCTCGATGTCGTAGGGATTCACGATCAGCGATTCCGACAGCTCGCGCGCCGCGCCGGTGAACTGCGACAGGATCAATACCCCCTGCTCGTCATCCCGCGCGGCGACAAATTCTTTGGCCACCAGGTTCATGCCGTCGTGCAGGCTCGAGACGTAGCAGACCTCGGCCGCCCGGTAGAGCTCGTACACCTGCACCGCGTCGTGGTGCTCGATCTTGAGGATGATCGGCTCGTAGCCCGGGCGCCCGAAGCGCTCGTTGATGCGCGCTGCCATGGCGCGCACCCTTGCATCGAGGTTCTGGTACTCGTCGATCGACGAGCGCGAGGGCGCCGCCACCTGGATGAAGGCGAACTGCCCGACCCAGCGCGGCTCGAGCTCGAGCAGCCGCTCGATCGCCATGAAACGCTCCAGGATACCCTTGGTGTAGTCCAGGCGGTCGACGCCGACGCCGAGCTTCACGTTTTCCGCGAGCCCGAGCCGTTCCCGCACCCGCTTGCGGCCCTCGGGTACCGGCACCTGGAGCTGCAGCGCCGCGGGCGGCCACTCGATCGAGATCGGGTAGCGGCGCACCTCGGTCGGATTGCCGCCATAGGAGATGGTGAAGGTCTCGCGGTCGACGCGCGCCTCGAGGAAGCGGTCGGCGGTGTCGAAGAAGTTGTTGCAGTGGAACTGGGTGTGGAAGCCGAGGATCGAGGAGCCAAGCAGGCCCTCGAGCACCTCCTCGCGCCAGGGCAGGATGCCGAAGGCCTCGGGATTGGGCCAGGGGATGTGCCAGAACGTGATGATGGTCGCGTGCGGCAGGCGCTCGCGCACCATTCGCGGCAGCAGCGCGAAGTGATAGTCCTGCACCAGGATGATCGGATCATCGCTGCGCGCCTCGTCGGCGACGATGTCGGCGAAGCGCTGGTTAACGTTGCGGTAGTGCTCCCAGTCCTGGGTGCGGAACGTCGGACGCGTGTGGGCGATGTGGCACAGCGGCCAAAGGCCCTCGTTGGCGAAGCCGAAGTAGTAGCCCTGCTCTTCATCCTTCGACAGCCACACGCGGCGGATCCGGTAGGCGGGGTGCTCGGGAGGCACCATCACGTGGTCATGCTTGTCGACCGTGTCGCGATCGGCGTTGCCCGCGCCGTGCGCGATCCAGGTGCCCGAGGTCGCGCGTACGATCGGCTCGAGCGCGGTGACGAGGCCGCTCGCCGGACGCTGGATCTCGATCACGTTGTCCTTGCGCCGCGTGTGGATGTAGGGCTCGCGGTTGGAGACGATCAGCACCTCGTCGCCTTTCAGATCCTGGCGAAGGATGCGCCGCAGCGCGTCCGGGCCCCAGCTCGTCTGCGACTCGTCGCGCGTGCGCCGCTCCGACTCGAGGTCGAGCACCAGCGCGTGCAGGTCGCGCGCGATCGGGCGCAGCTCGGGCGAGGTCGATTTCCACGCCAGCGGCGAGCGCAGCAACGTCTCGCCCTTCACCAGCGCCTTCATGCCCGCGACCCAGCCGCGCCAGCTGATCTCGGCGATGATCACGGTGATGAGCGCGACCACGGTGGCGATCGCGGCGAAGAGGTACAGGACGTACTTCTTCGTGTCGTTGCTGCGCCGCTGCACGAAGCTCATGTCGTCCACCACGATCAGCTCACCGTAGTTGACGCCGTCGGCGCCGACGATGCGGTTTTCCGAGACGTGCAGCGGCCCGTGCGCCAGCTGCAGCACCCAGTTCTTCTCCTCGTTCACCTTGGAGGTGCTGCAGCGGATGTCTTTCGGGAAGGCCGAGGTGGCGTAGGCGATGCGCCCGGCCCGGTCGCAGTAGCCGAGGGCGTAGATGCGCTGGTCCTGGATGATGCGCTCGAAGTAGCGCAACATCTTCCCTTTCGGGTCCCGGTTGTCGGCGATCAGCTCGGCGAGAGGCTCCTGCGCGGTCTTGGCGATCGCCGCGCCGCGCGTGTCGAGGTCGCGCACGAACCACTGGAAAGTCAGACGGTCCACGAGCGGAACGACCCCATAGGCGATGGCGGCGAGGGCAAGGGCGAGGGGTACGACAAAACGCAGCGAAAGCGGCATGGAGCTCCCGGCAATCCCCATTGTCCCCAGCAAAGTTTACGCCCGCTCCTTGAAATACAAGCCGCGTCAGCCGGCGTGTCGCCGGCCGGCGTCTAGGCCGAACGGACTACTGCGGAGCCGCGGACTCGCTCTCGACGGCGAGCTCGGTGAGATGGCCCGGAAGCGGCTTCGACGGCTTCAGCCCGAGTTCGCGGATGCGCTCCACCTGGCGGATGAGGTTGCCTTTGCCGCTCGCGAGCTTGCCGTAGGCGTCGTCGTAGCTCGACTGGGCCGCTTTGAGGCGCCTGCCGATGTCCTCGAGGTCGGCGACGAAGCCGACGAACTTGTCGTAGAGCGCGGTGCACTGCCGGACCAGCTCCTGGGCGTTGCGGTTCTGGTACTCGTAGCGCCAGATGCTGGCGATGGTGCGAAGCGAGATCAGCAGCGTGGTCGGGCTGACGATCATGACGTTGCGGTTGAACGCGTCCTCGAACAGCTCCTGCCTCTCGCGCAGGGCGAGCACGAAGGCCGGCTCGACCGGCACGAACATGAGCACGAAGTCGGGCGTGCGTATTCCGTACAGCGACTGGTAATTTTTCTCCGCCAGTCCCTTCACATGGGCGCGCAGCGAGTCGACGTGGCGGGCAAGCTCGCGCCTTGCGCCGGCGTCGTCCTCCGCGCGCGTGTAGGCCTCGTAGGCGGTGAGCGAAACCTTCGCGTCCACTACCACGTGCTTGTTTTCCGGCAAGCGAATGATGACGTCGGGCCGTGCCTTGCTGCCTTCGGCCCCTTCCAGGCTGACCTGGAGGTCGTATTCCCGCCCCCGCTGCAGGCCCGAGGCCTCCAGCACCCGCTCGAGCACCACCTCGCCCCAGGCGCCCTGGGTGCGCGAGTCGCCCTTCAGCGCGTTGGTGAGGTTCAGCGTATCGACGCTCATGCGCGCGTTGGCCTCGACCAGCTTCTGGATCTCGTTTTGCAGGGAGAAGCGCTGCTTGGATTCCTTGTCGTAGGTCTCCTCGACCCGCACTTGGAACTCCTTCAACCGCTCACCCAGGGGCCGGAGCAGCGAATCGAGGTTCGCTACGTTCTGCTGGACCAGCTTCTCGCCCTTTTCCTCGAAGATCCGGTTGGCGAGGTTCTGGAACTGCTCGGCCAGGGCCTCCTTCGCCTCGGCGAGAAGCTTCAGCTTCTCGTCAGCCTGGCGCCGCTCCAGCGTCAGGGCCTGGAGGAGGCGGGCGTTCTCCTCTCGTACCGCCTGGTAGCCTTCGAGCTCCTGCTCCAGCTCCGGGATGCGCCGGACGCGCTCCTGGAGGGTCGCGACCAGGGCTTGCTCGGTCACGAGCTGCTTTTCAACGCCCTTCAGGTCCTCGAGGCGTTCCGCGGTCCCACGGTGCCAAAGCCACATGCCCAGCGCGCCGAGCACCGCGCCGGCGGCGACGCTGGTTACAAACCAGAGGCCGATGCCCAAGCCGATCTCCATACTGGTATTTTATACAGAGTCGCGCAGCGTCGCCGCGGGCGATGCCCGCAGGACCTTGCGCGAGGAGAGCCACGCGTTAAGGGAAAGCAACGCGATGCCGGCGAGCGGGCCGGCGATCCACAGCCCGGCGCTCGGCGGCAGGTCGAGCTCGAAAACGCGGCGCGCGAGGAGCTGGCCGATCGCGGCGGCGCCGAGGGCGGCAAGGATCCCCGCGACCGCC
>DASYPG010000680.1:0-5511 GCA_036006885.1 Burkholderiales bacterium
CCGCTGTGGGTGGCGCCGCCGGGCCTGTTGTTCGCGGGGCTGAACGGAATCCCCACGCCCGAATCGGTGCCGGGGTAGTAGTAATAGATAAAGCCGACGTCGAGCCCGAAGTCGCCGAACGCCTTCTTCCAGCCGCCGTAGAAATCCATCTCGAGGTTGCCGCCCGGGAAGCCCGCGCCCGAGCTCACGTTCGAGTTCCAGTTGCCAAGGTAGATGCCGCTGGCGTGGGCATAATCAACGCCGCCCTGTATCGCCGGCTCCTCGAACGTTTGCGTGATGCCACGGAACCGGTAGTCGCTGACCAGCGAGATGTTGCCGGTGATCGGCGACGGCGCTGGTGCCGGCGCGGGCGTCTGCGCCGCAGCCAGAGTGGGTACTGCGAGGGCGGCTACTACGGCAACGGAAAGTACTGACTTGCGCATCGGATCTCCCTAGAGAATGTGATGAGTAGAAATAGCCCCACGACGCTTAGCATCTCCTATGCCAAGGAGTTTCAAGCCTCTAAACAACGGCTTGGAAAAGAACAGGCGATGCCGCGCACCGGACTGGTGCACGACGGATCGAGCCGCGCTCGACTTCGGTGCGGTACCTTCTCTCCATGATCGACAAGCGTTTTTTCGACGAGCTGAACGCGCGCATCGGCGAGGCGTTCCGCAATTCCCCGGCGCAGGACATCGAGAAGAACCTGAAAGCGATGCTCGCCTCGGGGTTCGCCCGACTCGACCTGGTGCTGCGCGAGGACTTCGAGGTTCAGCAGAAGCTCCTCGAGCGGGCTCAGCAGAAGCTCGCCGAGCTCGAAGCGCGCATCGCGGAGCTCGAGTCCAGAAACCGGCCGTCGCAGTAAACGCGGCGCGCATCCGCACGTTCTTCGCCAAGGGGGAACGATGTCGGTTGCAACGGTGGCGAGCCGGGCGCTCGCCGGAATCGAAGCGCCCGAGGTGACCGTGGAAGTGCATCTCGGCCCGGGATTGCCGGCTTTCCACATCGTCGGCCTGCCCGACACGGAGGTGCGCGAGGCGCGCGACCGCGTGCGCGCGGCGTTGAACCACACGCGCTTCGAATTCCCGGCGCGGCGCATCACGGTCAACCTCGCGCCCGCGGAGCTGCCGAAGGACTCCAGCCGCTTCGATCTGCCGATCGCGCTCGGCATCCTCGCGGCGAGCGGCCAGCTCGCACCCGAAGCCTTGAGCGAGCTCGAGTTCGCCGGGGAGCTCTCGCTGACCGGTGAGCTTCGGGCGGTGCGTGGGGCGCTAGCGATGGCGTTGTCCGCGCGCGCGAGCGGACGGGCCTTTGTCCTGCCCGAGGGCAATGCGCCGCAGGCGGCCCTGGCGAAGGGCGCGCGGATCCTGCCGGCGCGCACGCTGCTCGAAGTGGTAGCTCACCTCTCGGGGGAAGCGCCGCTCGCCGAGCATCCCCCTTCAATTCCGGTTCAGAAGAACTCGTACGGCGATTTCAGCGACGTGAAAGGTCAGCAGCAGGTCAAGCGTGCCCTCGAAGTTGCGGCGGCCGGCGCGCACAGCGTGCTGATGCTCGGACCGCCCGGGACCGGCAAGTCCATGCTGGCGGCGCGCTTTCCCGGCATCTTGCCGCCGCTTTCCGAAGCCGAGGCGCTGGAAGTTGCCGCGGTCCATTCGGTATCGAGCGCGGGCTTCGAGGCCGGGCGCTGGGGCGAGCGGCCGTTTCGCGCGCCCCACCACAGCGCCTCGGGGCCGTCGCTGGTCGGCGGCGGCAACCTGCCGCGCCCGGGCGAGATCTCGCTCGCGCACCACGGGGTGCTGTTCCTCGACGAGCTGCCCGAGTTCGACCGCGATGTGCTCGAAGCACTGCGCGAGCCGCTCGAGACCGGCCGCGTGTCGATCTCGCGCGCGGCGCGCCAGGCGCTCTTTCCCGCGCGCTTCCAGCTCATCGCGGCGATGAACCCCTGCCCCTGCGGACACTGCGGCGACCGCAGCGGCCGCTGCCGCTGCACGCCCGAGCGCATCGCGCGCTACCGCGGCCGCATCTCCGGGCCCCTCGCCGACCGCATCGACCTCAAGCTCGAGGTGCCGGCGCCGCGCGAGGCGGAGCTCACTGCTCCCGTTGCCGGCGAATCTTCCTCTTCAATGAGGAGCAGGGTGGAGGCCGCCAGGAGAATCCAGCTCGAGCGACAGGGACAGCCGAACGCGCTCCTCGGCACCAGGGAAATCGACCGGTATTGCGGGACCGACCGCGAAGGCGACCAGCTCCTGCGCCACGCGCTCGCGCGCCTGCTCCTCTCGGCGCGCGGCTACCATCGCGTCCTGCGCGTGGCACGCACCATCGCAGACCTCGCCGGGAAGAGCGCGATCGCCGCCGAGCACATCGCCGAGGCGATACAGTATCGTCGTCTCGACGCGAGCTTCTAGCTTTCCCATGTCTACTTATGCCATCGGCGATGTGCAGGGCTGCTTTGACGAGCTGCAAGAGCTCCTGAAGAAGCTCAAGTTTCAAAAGAACGCAGACAGGCTGTGGTTCGTCGGTGACCTGGTGAATCGCGGCCCGAAGTCGCTCGAGGTGCTGCGCTTCGTCCGGAATCTGGGAGACCGGGCGATCACCGTGTTGGGAAACCACGACCTGCACCTCGTCTCGGAGCACGAGGGCTTCGATACGGCGCGCAAGGGCGATACGTTCGACGATGTCCTGGGCGCGCCCGATCGTAGGGAGCTGGTCGACTGGCTGCGGACGCGGCCGATGATGCACGTCGAGGGCAACTGGGCGATGGTGCACGCCGGATTGCTTCCCCAGTGGAGCGTCGCCAAGGGGGTTCTCCTGGGAAAGGAAGTGCAAACGGCCCTGGCCGGCCTGCACTACCGCGACTTCCTCAAGAACATGTACGGTAGCAAGCCCGATGAATGGAACGAAAGGCTTGCGCGCTGGGATCGGCTGCGCGTAATCGTCAACGCGATGACGCGCCTCAGGTTCTGCACACCGGAAGGCAAGATGGACGTCAAGGCGAAGGGCTTGAAGGCGCCGGATGGATACCGACCGTGGTTTACCCTGAGAAAGAGCGACAAGGAAGTGATCGTGTTCGGGCACTGGTCGGCGCTCGGCCTGAAGCTCGCGCCAAAGCTGGCGGCGCTCGATAGCGGCTGCGTGTGGGGCGGCAAGCTCACCGCGCTGCGGCTCGAGGACCGGGCCCTTTTTGAAGTACCCTGCGCCGGTTACCAGGCCCCGGGAGAGGAAGCATGAGCAATTGCATCTTCTGCAGGATCGTCGCCAAGGAAATCCCGGCGACCGTCGTCCACGAGGACGAGCACACGCTCGCGTTCATGGATATCGGCCAGATCAATCCGGGTCACGTGCTGGTGGCGTTGAAGAAGCACGCCGAGAACATCTTCGCCCTCGACGAGGTGCAGGCGGGAGCGGTTTTTCGCAGCGCGGCCAGGGTTGCGCGCGCGATCCGCGCCGCCTTCGAGCCGCAGGGCCTGTCGGTGTACCAGGCGAACGGGGCCGCGGCCGGACAGACCGTGCCGCACCTGCATATCCACCTGGTGCCGCGCCACGACGGCGACGGAATGGCGCTCACCTGGCCGGTGAAGAATCCGCCGCGCGAGAAGCTGGCGGAGTACGCTCAGAAGATCAGGGCGAAACTCGGGTAACTCCGTTGTGCGTGAGGAGCCGCACCTTCTGGCCGGCGAAGAACTTGTCGGCGTCGTCCTGCACGATCGCGCGCATCTCGCCATTCTCGAGGCGCACCGTGACCTCGACGCCGTTCTTGCGCGTCGCGCCCTCCTCCAGCGTTTGACCGGCGAGGCCGCCGCCCACGGCTCCGACTACGGCGGCGACATTCGAGGTTTTGCCCGTCCCCACCGTGCTTCCGGCGATGCCGCCCACCGCGCCGCCGGCCACCGCGCCTACGCCGGTGCGCGTGCCTTCGATCTTGACCGGGCGCACCGACTCGACGGTCGCGCGCCGCACCGACTGCTCGCGTAGAGCTTCATCGCGGGAATATACGTCGCCGGTTTTTTGCGACACGCAGCCGGCGACGACGACAGCCGCCGCGATCGACATGAAAAGCATCCCTTTGCCCATAGCGCTTCACCCCTTCCACGGTGAGTATCCGAATGCGCGCCTGAAGCGCGCTTCGATTTCCCCGCGAGCGGGCGCGTGGTTCTGTCCGCCGCGGTGGGCGATCTTGATCGCGCCCATGACCGAGCCGAGTCTACCCGTGGTCGGCCAATCCCAGCCGTGCACAATTCCATAAAGCAGTCCGGCACGATACGCATCGCCGCAGCCGGTTGGATCGACCACCTTGTCCGCTTCAACGCAGGCGATCTCGTGGCGTTGACCTCCGGCGAGGATGGTTGAGCCCTCGGCGCCGCGCGTGAAAACCAGCGCTTTCACTTCGTGCGAAATGTCCTGCAGGCTGCGGCCGGTTTTCTCCTGCAGCAGCTTGCCTTCGTAGTCGTTCACCGCCACGTAGTCGGCCAGGCGGATGAACTCGGCCAGCTCTTCGCCGGAGAACATCGGCAGCCCCTGCCCCGGATCGAACAGGAACGGGATGCGGTGCTCCGCGCATTGCCGCGCGTGCTCCACCATGCCGAGCTTGCCGTCCGGGCCAATGATCGCGACTTTGGCGCCCAGGCCGGCCGTGATGCGATTCTCGTGCGAGAAGTTCATTGCCCCTGGATGGAAGTTCGTGATCTGGTTGTTGTCGAGGTCGGTGGTGATGAATCCCTGCGCGGTGAACTGGCCCGCGATGCGCTTCAGATGCGCGCTGCTCAGTCCGAGCGATTTGAACCTCGAGAAATACGGGTCGATGTCCTCGCCCACGGTGGCCATGACGATCGGATCCTCGCCCAGCAGCCGCAGGTTGTACGCGATGTTGCCCGCGGTGCCGCCGTACTCGCGCCGCATCTCCGGCGTGAGGAAGCAGACGTTGAGGATGTGCAGCTGGTCCGCCAGCAGGTGATTACGGAAGCGGTCCGGGAACACCATGATGGTGTCGTAGGCGATCGAGCCGGTGACGAGGATTTTCATGAGGGGTAGAACAATACGCGCCGCTGGTGATCTGCACTAGATAGACGTCACGAAGCCAGGGTTAACGCACGATTACGGCTTGGGTGTGCGGGGTAACGGAGAATTTCGCTCTGGACTCGGCGGCGAACTCTTCGACTGCCCGTTTCGCCCCGCTCCAGTTGTAGTCATCACAGACCAACACCCCGCCAGGCACAAGGCGCGGCCAGAAGTATTCCAGGCTGTCGCGGGTGGGCTGGTACAGATCTACATCGACGTGGACGAATCGATATTGCCTTTCGTCCTTAGGGAACGCTTGCGGTATCCAGCCCGGCCCGTAAGTCACCTTAGGGAAGCCCGATAGAGACTGTTGAACCCGCTCGATCGAGAAAGCGAATTTGCCGGCGACCAAGCTCTGCGCCACGAGCTCATCCGCCCCGGGTTCTAGGGCGTCCTTCGGCTGCGGCTCGCTTAACCCCTGGAAGGAGTCGTAGACCTCATATCCGGTGCCATCAAAGCTTCGATCGTGCTGCTTCA
>DASYPG010000681.1:0-2888 GCA_036006885.1 Burkholderiales bacterium
AGGGCCTGCTGTGCCCGCGCTATGCGCTCGGCGCGCCCGGGCGCGAGCGCGATCCCCTGCGCCGCGAGCGCCGCTTCCACGGCTTCGGCGCGCCCTTGTTTCGCAATCGGTTTCGCCGTCATCGCTTTGTCACCTCCAACCTTATGATGATAATGGAGGTGCTCATGCCACACGCGAACGCCAGGGACGGCACACGGCTTTATTTCGAGGACACCGGCGCCGGCACGCCGCTCCTCTTCATCCACGAGTTCGCCGGCGACCACCGCAGCTGGGAGCCCCAGGTGCGATTCTTCTCGCGCTACTTCCGCTGCGTCGCCTACGCCGCCCGGGGCTTTCCGCCTTCCGACATCCCGGAGGATTCGGAGCGCTACTCGCAGGCGATCGCGCGGGGCGACGCGCTGGCCGTGCTCGACCACCTGAAGATCGACCGCGCCCACATCGTCGGCCTGTCGATGGGTGGCTTCGCCGCGCTGCATTTCGGCATTACCTACCCGCAGCGCGCGCGCTCGCTCGTCATCGCAGGCTGCGGCTACGGCGCCGAGCCCGACAAGAAGGAGAAGTTTCGCGCCGAGTGCGAAGCGGCTGCCTCGTCTTTCCTCGGCAATTGGTCCGAAGCAGCAGCGAAATACGCCCTCGGCCCGACGCGGGTCCAGTTCCAGAACAAGGATCCGCGCGGCTGGGCCGAATTCGCGCGGCAACTCGCCGAGCAGTCCGCCACCGGCCACGCGCTCACCATGCGCGGCGTGCAGATGCGCCGCCCGTCGCTCTACGAGCTGATCGAAGACATGAAGCGGATCACCCTGCCGGCGCTCATCGTCACCGGCGACGAGGACGATCCCTGCCTGGAGCCGGCGCTCCTCATGAAGCGCAGCATCCCCAATTCCGGCCTGGTGGTCCTGCCGCGCAGCGGGCACACCATCAACATCGAGGAGCCCGAAGCGTTCAACCGGGCGCTGTTCGAGTTCTTCACGCTGGTCGACGAGGGCCGCGCCGCAACGCGCGACCCGCGCTCGCTTGCTTCAGGGATCCTCGGCTACAAGAAATGATCCTGCTCACTGGCGGCGCGGGCTTCGTCGGCCTGAACGTCGCCGAGCAACTCATCGGGCGCGGCGAGGAGGTGCTTATCTTCGACCTGCGAGCGCCGCCGGCGTTTTTCTCGAAGGCGCGCTTCGTCCAAGGCGACGTTTCCGATTTTGAACAGATAAGAAATACGTTTGCCGAGCACCGGCCAACCGACGTCATTCATATGTCCGCCATCACCGCCGGCCCGGAGCGCGACGCGCGCGAGCCGCGGCGCATCGCGGAAGTGAACCTGATCGGCACGTTGAACGTCCTGGAAGCCGCGAAGAATTCCGCAGTACGGCGGTTCGTCCACGCGAGCACAGGCGCGCTCTACGGCGCTGCCGGAATCGGCGTGGCGGAGGCGCTGGACGAGGAACGCCACCGCCCGGTTCCCGAGTCGATGTACGGCATCACCAAGTACGCGGCGGAGCGAAGCTGCCTGCGCCTTGCCGCGCTATGGGGCCTCGACGTGCGCATCGGTCGCCTCGCGCAGGTGTTCGGCCGCTGGGAGCATGCGAGCGGCGTGCGCGACCGCCTCTCGATGCCGACCGAACTCGCGCGCATCGCCCGCGCCGGCGGCGAGGCGGTGTTCGCGCCGCTCGGTAACACCGACTACATCTACGGCCCCGACGTGGCGAGCGCGCTGATCGCGCTTCTCGACGCCAAGGCACCCTCGCACCGCCTATACCACCTCGGCACCGGCACCGCATGGGCGCTGCCCCAGTGGTGCAAGCTCCTGGAGCAGCACTTCGCCAAGTTCCGCTGGCGCGAATCGAGCGAAGGCTGCAACGTCGTGCCGCTCGCTCCGGGCACGCGCACCCGGTTCTCGAATCGGCGCCTGGTGGACGACCTCGGCTGGGCGCCGTGTTTCGACCTCGCCGCCGCGGCCGAGGATTTCATCGCCTGGCTGGAGGCGTCTACTCGATCTTAATTCCCGCGGCCTTGATCAGCCGTCCGCTGGTCTCGGACTCGTGCCTGAGGAATTCGCCAAACGCCTCGGGCGTGCTTCCAACGACCTCCATGCCGCGATTCACGAGGTTGTCCTTGACCTTCGGATCGTTCAAGGTGCGAACGGTCTCGCGATGGACCTTCGCCGCGATCTCCTTCGGCAGGCCGGCGGGACCGAGCAGGCCGAACCAGGTCCGGGATTCCATACCGGGAACCACTTCGTTCGCGGCCGGGAGATCGGGATATTGCGCAACGCGCGACTTCCCGGTGATGGCGAGCACTTTCAGCTTTCCGGAGCGAACGTGCGGTTCCCATAGCGAGTAAGTGCCGAAGACCACGTCGACGTGGCCGCCGATGATGTCGTTCATAAGCGGCCCGCCGCCTTTGTAGTTCACAAACGTGACCTGCGTACTGGTCAGTTGGGTGAGCAGAACCGCGGCGAGGTTGCTGGAGCTCCCGGCGCCGACCATGCCGACGCTGACCTTCCCCGGATTCGCCTTGAGGTAGGCGACGAAGTCCTTGAAGTTCGACGCCGGGAACGACGGATGTGCGACCAGGATGCCGGGTGCCTGGACCAGCTGGGTGATCGGGTCGAACGACTTGAAGAAGTCGTACTGGACGTTGTAGACGTGATGGTTGACGCAGTGCGTGTCCCATACGATCAGCAGCGTGTAGCCGTCGGGTGCGGCGCGTGCCACTTCCGCGGTTCCGATGCTGCCCGCGGCGCCGCCCTTGTACTCGATCACGATCGGCTGCCCGAGGAAGTCTCCCAGCGTCGGGGTGATCGAACGTGCGACGAGGTCGGTGGAGCCGCCGGGCGGGAACGGCACGATGAGCTTGACCGGCTTGGCGGGATACGCCTGCGCATGGGCAGCCGT
>DASYPG010000682.1:0-8885 GCA_036006885.1 Burkholderiales bacterium
GGGCGGGCGAGCCGCTCAACAAGAAGACGGAAGCAAGGGAGGTTGCATGCGGGCTTATAAGGCTGGGATCGCGCTTGCGGTGATCACGCTGTGCACGGCTTGCGGCGGCGGTGGAGGCGGCGGCAGCAGCTCGCCATCGCCCGCGCCACCGCCGAGCGCCTCGATCGTATCGCCCCCTTCCGGTCAAACCATATCCGGAGTGCTGGATTACTGGGTAAGCGCGAACCCGGGCGTAACCAAGGTCGACTTCTCCGTGTCGTCGGCGTCTCCAAGGTTCCTGGGGACGAGCACGGCGGCGCCCTTCGGCGGCAGCCTGGACACGACCACGCTCGAAAACGGCAGCCACACGCTGACCGCCGTCGCAACCGACGCGCAGGGCAGGACCTCGACCTCGCAAGTCGCGTTCACCGTGCAGAACGGCGGCGGCGGCACGCAGCCGGGCGACGCCGCGCGGCCGGCGAGCCTGCTGTTCTGGTCGGGATTCGAGAGCGGCGTTTCCGTCGGCGCTCCGCGCGACTGCTATACCTCGGGCTGCTGGCAGGACCTGGTGGGCACCGATTCGACAACCGGCTTCAGCTGGGGGTCGAGAATTGCGGGGCTGCCGGCCACGGGGTTCCAGGTGCGCGCGGGAACGAACTCCGCGCCGTCGGCGTCGACGATCACCAACTACATCGTCAACGACATCCAGACCGTCACCGGGCCCACCGGCGCAACCACACGGGCGCTCTATTCGCTCATGAAGCAAACCAGTTGCACGGGGACGGCCTCGCAAAACCCCGCGCCCGACTGCGCGGCGCAGGACCCCTACCTCCTGCAACCCACAGCCGAACCCGGCGACATGTACATCAGCTTCTGGCGCAAGCTCGACCCGACCCTGACGCAGAAGCTGGTCAACGGCTGGCACATGGTGTTCGAGTGGAAGACCACCGGCGACTACCGCATCAGCGCCCAGCTCGTGAACTACGGACAGACGAACCCTTACTGGGAGCTCAGGGCCGACAACGTCGCCAACGGCGGCCTTGCGTACCAGGAATTCTGGCGGACCCAGAACCGAACCGCTCCGGCGCCGGTTGGACAGTGGTTCAAGTTCGAGGTGTTCTGGCATCGCAGCGCCGGCAGCGAAGGGCGCGTCTGGATGGCGGCGAACGGGCAAACGCTGATCGATAAATTCGGCCCGAACATCGGCGTCAACGGCAACCCGATCGAGCGGATCTTCCTCACGCAGCTCTACACCGCTGCCACCTATCCGATCGAGCAGTGGACCGACGACGTGCAGATCTGGTCTGCGTTCCCGACGGCCAAAGCGGGCGACCCTTGGTACGACGGCGTCTATGGGCCGCACTGAGCGTCCTTTCCGGGCGTAGGTCGAACAGACCATGCCCGCGGCAGCGCCGCCCTTCGCCGCGGCGTCGTATAAGGCATTGGATGAGCTATCCCAAGCTACCCATCGCGCTCGCTGCGGCCGCGCTGATGGCGCTCCCGGGCGAAGCGTTGCCGCACGACGAAGCGCGCGCCGCAAGAACTCCGCCGGCGCGGCTTCTCTTCTGGTCGGGATTCGAAGATGGCGTTTCGGTCAGCGCCCCGCGCGACTGCTATACCTCGGGCTGCTGGCAGGATCTCGTCGGCACCGATTCGGCAAGCGGCTTCAGCTGGCCGCCGAAAATTCCCGGAACCTCGGGGTTCCAGGTCCGCGCCGGCACCGGGTCCAACCCCACGGCCTCGACGATCACCAACTACATCGTCAACGATATCCAGACGGTGACCGGGCGTACGGGCGCACCGACGCGCGCGCACCATGTCCTCATGAAGAAGACCAGCTGCACGGGTACGGCCTCGCAAAACCCCGCGCCCGACTGCGCGGCGCAGAACCCCTACCTCCTGCGACCCACAAGCGAACCGGACGACCTGTACATCAGCTTCTGGCGCAAGCTCGACCCGACCCTGCTGCAGAAGCTGATCAACGGCTGGCACGTGGTGTTCGAGTGGAAGACCACGGGCGACTACCGCGTGATCGGCCAGATCGTTAACTACGGCGGGGTGACGCCTTACTGGCAAATCACGGCCGACAACGTCGCCAACGGCGGTCTGCCGTATCAGCGGTTCTGGCGGGTAGAGAACCGGACCGCCCCTGTACCGATCGGACAGTGGTTCAAGTTCGAGGTGTTCTGGCATCGCAGCAAGGGCGCCGACGGGCGCGTCTGGATGGCGGTCAACGGGCAAAAGCTGATCGATAAATTCGGCCCGAACTACGGCGTCAACAGCAACCCGATCGATCGGATCTTCCTCACGCAGCTCTACACCGCTGCCACCTATCCGATCGAGCAGTGGACCGACGACGTGCAGATCTGGTCGGGCTTTCCGAGGGCCAGGCCGGGCGAGCCTTGGTACGACGGCGTCTATGCGCCGCATGTAGCCGACTGAACGAAGGCCCGAAGGGCTGCGGTCGTTTCTGCGCGACATGGCAGCGTCTTCAAAAACAGGGACTTGAGTCACCGCCGCCCCCTCGCGTCGTGATGCGACTACGCGCTTGTAGCTGATCACGCTAGTGCAAAAACGTAAGTCGTTGAAATCCCGCTGATAGCTTTCCTGGCATGACTCGTGCGTCGAGGCAGGTCGCATTAGTCGAAACGATTACGGGGAGCGCACCATGCACTACAAGAAGTATCACCTTCGCAGCCCGCTATTCGCTCTGCGCGACCCGCGCTTGAGCGAGCAGGTGCTCGCCGCGTTCAGCGGCGCGCGCAAGCCGCTCGCGCCGCCTCCTCCGCGCGCCCCTCGCGAGGCGAGCCGCTGAGCGCGATGCGCTTCGACGTCCTCGCGATCGATGCGCGGCAGCAGGTGGTCGCGCTGAACCTCGAGGCGGCCAATGCCGCGCTCGCCGCCGAGGAGGTGCGCAAGCAGGGCTTGAGCCTCATCTCGCTCGAATCACGCGGCGTGCGCCTAACGCTCGCGCGCCGCAAGCGCTTTCCCGCGACGCTGTTCTCGATGGAGCTCATGTCGCTGCTCGAGGCAGGCCTCAACCTGGTCGAGGCGCTGCAGACGCTGGCGGAGAAGGAGGGCTACGGCGAGCGCCAGGAGGTGCTCTCCGGGCTGCTCGCGGCGATCAGCCGCGGCGAGCCTTTCTCGCAAGCGGTGGCGGGCTTCCCCCAGCACTTCTCTCCCCTGTACGTGGCCACCGTGAAGGCAAGCGAGCGCACGGGCAGCATGCGCGAGGCGCTCGGCCGCTACCTCGCCTACCAGGAGGAGCTCGAGCGCGTGCGCAAGAAGATCGTCTCGGCGAGCATCTACCCGGTGATCCTCATGGTCGTCGGCACGCTGGTGATCGGCTTTCTCATGTTCTACGTGGTGCCGCGCTTCGCGCGCGTGTACGAAGACATGGCGAGCACGCTGCCGTTCTTCTCGCGCCTGCTGCTCGGCTTCGGCAACTTCGTCGGCCATAACGCTCTCGCATTGGGCCTTACCGGAATTCTCTTCATGACCGCAGCGGCATGGGCGCTCTCGCGCAGCGAGGTTCGCGCCTGGCTCAACACGCGGCTCTGGCGCATCCCGGCGCTGGGCGAGCGTATGAAGGTCTACCAGCTCGCGCGGCTGTACCGCACCGCGGGCATGCTGCTCAACGCCGGAATCCCGGCGGTGCGCGCTCTCGACATGGTGCGCGAGCTGCTCGCGGCGCACCTGCGGCCGAGCCTCACGCGCGCGAAGACCCTGATCGAGCAGGGCCAGCCGATGTCGGCCGCCATGGGCGCGGCCGGGCTCGCCACGCCGGTGGCGGCCCGCATGATGAGCGTCGGCGAGCGCAGCGGCGACATGGGCGAAATGTTCATCCAGATCGCGCGCTTCCACGACGACGAGGTGGCGCGCTTCATCGACTGGTTCACCCGCGCCTTCGAGCCGCTGCTGATGGCGGTCCTCGGACTGTCGGTGGGCGCGGTCGTGGTCCTGATGTACATGCCGATCTTCGAGCTTGCAGGGAGCATCAAGTGAACGGGACGGATCAAATGAGCGAAAACCTCGAGCAGCTCTCCGAGGCGCTGCGCATCGCCGCCATCACGCTCGCCGAAATGCGCGCGGAGCGGCCCGACTTCGACGCGATCGCCTTCGCCGAGGCGACGCGCCGCGGTTGCGTCGCGCTGCGCGCGGGCGACGGCACCCTGCTCGTGGTGCTGGGCGACCCCTACGACCTCGACACCCAGGACTGGATCGAGGAGCGGCTGCGCGAGCCCTTCGGCTATCGCGTGGCGCAGCGCGCCGACGTCGCCGCCTATCTCTCGCAGCAGGAGACGCAGCTGCGCGCCCTGGATGGGGTTTCAAAAGAATTCACCGGGTCGGCTTCGCGGATTGATTCCGCCCAGGAAATCTCCTTCGAGTCGGCGGCAGAGGCCGACAGCGCCGTGGTGCGCCTGGTGACCTCGACGCTCTACGACGCGCTCAAGGCGGGGGCGAGCGACGTGCACCTCGAGACCACCGGCGCCGGGCTCGCCATCAAGTACCGCATCGACGGCGTGCTGACCGGCATGGAGAACGTGCCGGGAAGCGAGCTCGCCGAGCAGGTGATCTCGCGCATCAAGGTGATGTCGGAGCTCGACATCGCCGAGCGCCGCGTGCCGCAGGACGGACGTTTCAAGGCGCGCCACGCAAACGGCGGCGAGGCAGGCCGCGAGATCGACTTCCGCGTCTCGGTGATGCCGAGCGTCCACGGCGAGGACGCGGTTCTCAGGATCCTCGACCGCAAGGCGCTCTCGGACCAGCTTCACGGGCTGACCCTCGACTCGCTGGGTTTTGCAGCAGACATGAAGCAGCGGCTCCGGCAACTGTCGACCGAGCCCTACGGCATGCTGCTCGTGACCGGCCCGACCGGAAGCGGCAAGACCACCACGCTCTACGCCGTGATCTCGGAAGTGAACAAGGGCGAGGACAAGATCATCACCATCGAGGACCCGGTCGAGTACCACCTCCAGGGCGTATTGCAGATCCCGGTCAACGAGCAAAAGGGCCTCAGCTTCGCGCGCGGTCTGCGCTCGATCCTGCGCCACGATCCCGACCGCATCATGGTGGGCGAGATCCGCGACCCGGAGACCGCCGAGATCGCGGTGCAGTCGGCGCTCACCGGCCACCTGGTCTACACCACGGTTCACGCGAACAACGCCATCGACGTGCTGGGCCGCTTCCAGCACATGGGCGTGGACAGCTACAACCTGGTATCGGCCCTGAACGGCGTTCTCGCGCAGCGCCTGGTGCGCGTGTTCTGCGGGCAATGCAAATCGAAAGGCTGCGGCGCCTGCCGCGGCACCGGCTTCAAGGGGCGCAAGGCGATCGGCGAGCTGCTCGTGCTTAACGACGAGCTGCGCGAGCTCATCGTCGCGCGCGCGCCGGCGCGCAGGCTGAAGGAAGCCGCCATCGCCGCCGGCACCGTGCCGCTGCGCGACGCGGCGCTGCAACTGGTGCAGGCGGGCGAAACCACACTCGAGGAGATCAATCGTGTCACTTTTGTGGCGTAATCACCTTCGCATCAGCCTGTGCGCGGAGAGGCTCGTGCTCGCCGCCTACGAGCGCGGCCTGCGCCCCGGAAAGGGCAAGCCGAGCGTCACCCCGGTCCAGGGCAATCCCAACGACCCCGAGTGGCGCCCCGCGCTCGACGCACTGCCCGCAGCCCTGGCCGGCTTCGGCGGGCATGACGTCAGCGTGGTGCTCGCCGACCAGTTCGTGCGTTACGCGCTGCTGCCCTGGAATGCGGCCCTCAAGAGCGCGGAGCAGTGGCTCGCGCTGGCGCGGCACCGGCTCGGCGCCGTGCACGGCGCGGCGGCCGCCGACTGGGACGTGAAGCTCACCGAGACCGCGCCGAGCGGACCGCGGCTCGCCTGCGCGCTGGACCGCGAGCTCCTCGCCGAGCTGGCGGCCAAGCTGCTCGCCGCGAACGTGCGCCTGGTCTCCGTGCAGCCCTTCCTGGTGGCCGCCTTCAACCGCATTCGCCAGGCGATCGGCAACGGCTCCTGCTGGCTGGTGGTCGAGGAGCCGCGCCGCCTCACCCTCGCCTTCGTCCAGCGCGGCGTGTGGGTCGCCGTGCGCAGCCGCCGCGCCGATGCAGGCTGGCGCGCGGCGCTGCCCGAGCTGATCCAACGCGAAAGCGCCTTCCTCGCCCTGTCCGAGCCTTGCACGCGGGTCATCGTCTGCGCCCAGGACGGCTTCGATCCGGAACGGCATGAGGCCTTCCGTACCGAGGCGGTGCATTACGGCGAGCTCGCGCTCGCCTGGGAGCAGGCGTGAACCGGCTCGGGCTCGATTTCGTCCACCGCGCCCGCTCGCCGTGGCCGGCGCGGCTGCTTCTCGCCGTGGCGCTCGGCGTATCGCTCGACGTGGCGCTGTCCTATAAAAGCCTGAGCAGCGCCGTCGCGCTGAGCGAGGCAAGGCTCGCCCGGTCTCAGCCGCGCAGCGCACCGGCGCGCAAGGTGTCCGCCGAAGAGCTCGCCGCCGTGCGCGACACGGTGGAGCGGCTCGCCATGCCCTGGGACCGGCTGTTCGCCGCCCTCGAGTCGGCGGCGAGCGATCAGGTGGCGCTGCTCGGCATCCAGCCCGACCCGAAGGGCGGCACGGTGGTGATCTCGGGCGACAGCAAGGACTACCTCGCCGCGCTGAGCTACGTGCTCAACCTGAGCCGGACCGAAGCCCTGGACCGCGTGCAGCTGGTACGCCACGAGGTCAAGGCGAACGACCCGCAGTCGCCGGTCGCCTTCGCCGTGTCCGCCGGATGGAGCCAGGCCAAGCCATGAGGGAAAAGCTGGCGCGTCTCCCCCATGAGCTCGGTCCGCTCGGGCTCGCCTCGCTGCTGGTGCTGGTCGCGCTCGGAATTTTTCAGTGGCTCGTGATGGCGCCGATGCAGGCGCGCCACACCGAGCTCCAGGAGCGCGTGGCGCGGCAGGCGCCCGCAGCGCAGGAGAGCGGGCCTGCGAGCGCCCAGGACAGGGTGGCGGCGGTGTACGACTTCCTGCGCAAGGACCAGCAGGCCACCGACTGGCTGGCAACGCTCTACGGCATCGGCACCGCCACCGGCGTGCAGCTCAAATCCGCGAGCTACCGCACCCAGCCGACCGACGGGCGCATTGTTCGCTATGAGATCGTGCTGCCGGTCGCGGGCAGCTATCCGCAGATCCGCGAGTTCCTCAGGCGCTCGCTATCCGAGATCCCAGTGCTGTCGCTCGACCAGATCAACCTCAAGCGCGAAAACCGCAACGACGGCGCGGTCAAGGCCGAGCTGCGCCTGACGCTCCACATGGTGAAATCATGAAACTCGCTTTCTTCAAGCGCGACATTCCGAAGCGCCCGGCCATCGCGATCGCGCTGGCACTGGTCACCGCGGCGAGCATAGTGGCCGGACGCGAGAAGCCGGCGCTCGAGGTGGTCGAGTCGAGGCCGGCGCGAACCGAGAACGCGGCGCCGGGGCTCGAAATCGACCTCGCCAAGCTCAGGCGCGGCGAGGCCGATGCGCCGCAGAACAATCCCTTCGCGCCGCGCAACTTCGCTCCCGCGCCGCGCGCGCAGGCGAGCACCGCCGCGACTTCGGCGCCGAAAGCCGCACCGCCGCTGCCGTTCACCTACGTCGGCTGGGTCAGCCAGGACGGCAAGACCGAGGTGTACGTCCTGCGCGGCGAGGAGCTGATCAGCATCGAGGCGGGCCAGAAGATCGAGCCGGGCTACCGGGTCGATTCGATCGACGACTCGAGCATCCGCTTCACCTATCTGCCGATGAAGACGCGCCAAGTGCTCGCGCGCGTCGCGGCCGAAGGAGAAAACGCAGCCCAAGGACCGCAGGCAGCCGGAGAACAGAAGGCAGCCGAAGAGCAGAAGGCCGCCCAAGGACAAAAGGCGGCCGAGGGAGAAAAGGCGGGATGAAAGGCTTCACCCTGATCGAGCTGCTGATCACGGTAGCGATCCTCGCGCTGCTCGCCTCGGCTGCGCTGCCGCTCGCCGAGCTGACGGTGCAGCGCGGCAAGGAGCAGGAGCTGCACCGCTCGCTGCGCGAGATCCGCGAGGCGATCGACGCCTACAAGCGCGCCACCGAGGAAGGCGCGATCGACAAGCCGCTCGACAAGACCGGCTATCCGCCGACGCTCGCGGTGCTGGCGGAAGGCGCCGTGGACAAGCGAGATCCGAAAGCCAAGCGGATCTATTTCCTGCGCCGGGTCCCGGCCGACCCGGTGAGCGGCGAGCCCTGGGGATTGCGCAGCTATGCGAGCGCGCCCGATGCCCCCAAGGATGGCGACGACGTGTTCGATGTCTATTCGAAGAGCGCCGCGACCGGCTTGAACGGCGTTCCCTATAGGGAGTGGTGAACGGGAGTGGTGAACATGGGACGAACCAAGGGATTCACGCTGGTCGAGCTGATGGTGGTCCTCACCATCATCGCCCTGCTGCTGTCGGTGGTGGTTCCCGACTATGTCGGCCGCGTGAAGCGTGCCGAAGAGGCGGTGCTCAAGGAGAACCTGATGGTCATGCGCGACGCGCTCGACAAGCACTACGCAGACGCGGGCAAGTACCCGGGCTCGCTCGACGAGCTCGTGACCAAGCGCTACCTGCGCTCCATTCCCCCGGACCCGTTCACCCAGTCGCCCACCACCTGGGTCGCCGTGCCACCGGAGAACCTGAACAAGGGCGGCGTCTACGACGTGCGCAGCCCCGCGAAGGGCTATGAGCGCTGGTAGCAGGCAGCAGGGGTTCACGCTCGCCGGCGCCCTGATCCTGATCGCGGTCGCCGGCGCCGGCATGGCCGCATACGGCGAGATGGCCTCGCACGCCGCGCAACGCGAGAAGGAGCAGGAGCTGCTCTTCGTGGGCAACCAGTTCAGGCAGGCGATCGGCGCCTTCTACGACGGCACGCCCGGCGCCGCGAA
>DASYPG010000683.1:0-3307 GCA_036006885.1 Burkholderiales bacterium
GCGGCGACCATGCGCTCCACCAAGGACCTCGCGCTCGGCGACGACGTGATGGCGGTGGGCTTTCCCTTCGGTATCGGACCCTCGGTGTCCGCCGGCGTCGTGTCGGGCCTGCGCCGCGAGTACCGCTCGCCCGAGGGGAAGCGCGTGCTAACCAACCTCATCCAGTTCGACGCCGCGGCCAACCCGGGGAACTCGGGCGGGCCGCTGGTGACCGCGGAGGGCGAGGTGGTCGGCATCGTCACCGGGCTCCTCAACCCGACCGAGCAGCGCGTGTTCATCGGCATCGGGTTCGCCGTTCCCATCGAGTCGGCCGCGGGCGCGGTCGGCCTGTCGCCGTTCTAAGGAGATCCAAAGGATGAACCGGGAGGTCACCACGCTCATGGAGCGCGTGCTCTACGAGGTGAAGAAGATGGTGGTCGGGCAGGATCGCTTCCTCGAGCGCGTGATGGTGGCGATGCTCGCGCAGGGCCATCTCCTGGTCGAGGGCGTGCCGGGGCTCGCGAAAACCCTCACGGTGAAGACGCTCGCGCGCACCGTGCGCGGCTCGTTCAAGCGCATCCAGTTCACGCCCGACCTCGTGCCCGCCGACCTCGTGGGCACGCGCATCTACAACCAGAAGAGCGGCGAGTTCTCCACGTCGCTCGGCCCGGTGTTCTGCAACCTGCTGCTCGCGGACGAGATCAACCGCGCCCCCGCCAAGGTGCAGAGCGCGCTGCTCGAGGTGATGCAGGAGCGCCAGGTCACGATCGCCGGCGAGACCCACAAGGTGCCCGAGCCCTTCCTCGTCATGGCGACGCAGAACCCGATCGAAACCGAGGGCACCTATCCCCTGCCCGAGGCGCAGGTCGACCGCTTCATGATGAAGGTGCTGGTCGGCTACCCGAGCGAGGAGGAGGAGTTCGTGATCGTCGAGCGCGTGACCGGCCCGGCGCTCGACGTCTCCGAGGTGGCGAGCACCGAGCAGCTCGGGGCGCTGCAGCGCGAATGCCGCAGCGCCTATGTCGATCCGTCGCTCATCCAGTATGCGGTGCGCCTCGCGGCCGCGACGCGCGACCCCGACCAGTACGGCATCAAGAGCATCGCGCGCTACATCACCTATGGCGCGAGCCCGCGCGCTTCGATCCACCTGATCGAGGCGGCGCGCGCGCTCGCGCACCTTCGCGGCCGCAGCTACGTGCTGCCCGAGGACGTGACCGACCTCGCGCCCGACGTGCTGCGCCACCGCCTGGTGCTCTCCTACGAGGCGCTGTCCGACGCGCTCTCGCCGGACGAGATCATCCAGCGCATCATGCAGAACATCCCCGCCCCCCAGAAGCCGCTCGAACATGTCAGAGCAGTCGCCGCCACGGGATCTTGAGAAGCTTCTCAAGAAGCTCGAGTGGACGGTCATACGCCGTCTCGACGGGATTCTGCACGGCGACTACCGGACGCTCTTCCGCGGCTTCGGCCTGGACCTCGCCGACCTGCGCGAGTACCAGTACCACGACGACGTGCGCCACATCGACTGGAACGTCACCGCGCGCCTGCAGACGCCGTACGTGCGCGAGTACAACGAGGACCGCGACATCAACGCGTGGTTCCTGCTCGACCTCTCGCCGTCGGTCGACTTCGGCTCGGGCGAGGTGCGCAAGCGCTCGGTGGCGGGCGACTTCGTCGCGGTGCTGGCGCGCCTGCTCACGCGACACGGCAACCGCGTCGGCGCGCTGCTCTACGGCGACAAGGTCGACACGCTGATTCCGGCGCGCAACGGCCGGCGCCACGTCCTCCACCTCATGAGCAGGCTGGCGTCGCGCCCGCGCCTCGAGCGCTCCGGCGCGACGCGCCTCGAGGAGCTGCTGCACGGCGGCTTCTCGGTGGTCAAGCGCCGCTCGCTCGTGTTCGTGGTGTCCGATTTCATCAGCACCCCGGGCTGGGCCAAGCCGCTCGCGCTGCTCGCGCGCCGCCACGAGGTGATCGCGGTGCGCCTGTACGACCCGCTCGAGATGGAGCTGCCCGACATCGGCCTGTTCATGATGCAGGACGCCGAGACCGGAGAGCAGCTCTTCATCGACACCCACGACAAGGGCTTCCGCAAGCGCTTCGCGGAGCTCGCGCGCCGACGCGAGCTCGAGCTGCGCGAGGCCTTCCGCGACGCCGGCGTCGACGCGCTCGAGCTCGCCACCGACGACGATCTCGCCGACGCGATCCTGCGCTTCGCCGACCTGCGCAAGCGTCGCACTCAGCTCGCGGTCGGTGCGACGGCGGCGGCGAAGGCGGTGCGCACGGCGGCTCACCTGGAGGCCGTGCGATGACCTTCCTGTGGCCGGAATTCCTCTGGCTGCTCGCGCTGGTACCGCTCTTCGTCGCGGCTTATTTCTTCATCCTGCGGCGCAAGGCCAGGGCGGCGCTGCGCTACGCAAGCCTGACGATGGTGCGCGAAGCCATGGGCTCGGGTGCCCGGTTCAGGCGTCATGTGCCGCCGCTGCTGTTCCTCGCCGCCCTCATCGTCATGATCGTGGCGGTGGCGCGGCCGGCCGCGGTGGTCCGGCTGCCGTCGCAGCACGAGATCATCATCCTCGCGCTCGACGTGTCGGGCAGCATGCGCGCGAAGGACGTCGAGCCCGACCGCATGACCGCGGCGCAGAACGCCGCCAAGACGTTCATCAACGAGCAGCCGCGCTCGACCCGGGTAGGCATCGTCGCCTTCGCCGGAACGGCGTCGCTGGTGCAGCCGCCGACGCAGAGCCGCGAAGACCTGCACGCGGCGATCGACCGCCTGCAGCTGCAGCGCGCCACTGCCATCGGCAGCGGGATCCTGGTGGCGCTGAAGGCCATCTTCCCCGACGTCGACTTCGACCTGCGCGCGACCAATCCGCGCATGAATGCGCCCGGCCAGAGGCCGGGCGGTTTCCCAGGCGGACCGCTCGCGGGGCCGCGCGACGCCGACAAGGCCCCGCCCAAGCCGGTGCCGCCCGGCTCGTACAAGTCCGCCGCAATCATCCTGCTCACCGACGGGCAGGCCACAACCGGGCCCGACCCGATCGAGGCCGCGCGCATGGCGGCCGAGCGCGGCATCAAGGTGTTCACGGTCGGCGTGGGCACGCCGAACGGCGAGATCCTGGTCGGAGAAGGCTGGTCGATGCGGGTGCGCCTCGACGAGGAGACGCTGAAGCAAATCTCCAACCTCACCGGCGGCGAGTACTTCTATGCCGGGACCGCGGTGGACCTCAAGAAGATCTACCAGTCGCTCAATTCGAAGTTCGTGCTCGAGCGCAAGGAGACCGAGATCACGGCGCTGTTCGCCGCGCTCGCGGGTTTCACGATGCTC
>DASYPG010000684.1:0-1536 GCA_036006885.1 Burkholderiales bacterium
GAGGCCGGGATCAGCTGTTCGGCGCTCATTTCCACGCGCGCATCTCCTGTTGTCTCGTCATCGGTCCGCTCAGCGCCTTGGCCAGGTCGAGCAGGCTGTCCAGATTATGCACCGGCAGGAAAAGGTCCACGTGCGGCAGCATCGCGCGCACGCCGGCGGGACGCGCCTCGAACTTTTCGTAGCGCAGCAGCGGGTTGAGCCAGACGAGGTAGCGGCAGGACTTCGCCAGCCGCTCCATCTCGTCGCCGAGGCCCTCTCCGGCCTCGCGGTCGAGGCCGTCGGACACGAGCAGCACGCACGCGTTCTGGCCGAGCACGCGCCGGCTCCATTGCCAGTTGAACTCCCGCAGGCTGGCGCCGATGCGGGTGCCGCCGGACCAGTCCCTGATCGCCTCGGCCACCCGCGCCATCGCCACGTCCACGTCGCGATGGCGCAGCTGCCGCGTGATGTTGGTGAGCCGCGTTCCGAACACGAACACCGACACCCGGTCGCGGTCGTTGGTGATGGCGTGCAGGAAGTGCAGGAACATGCGCGAGTAAGGGTTCATCGACCCCGAGATGTCGCACAGCACGACGAGCGGCGGATGCAGCTCGCGGCGCGCGGCGCGCACGAGCGGAATCACGTCGCCGCCTTCGCGCAGGCTTTCGCGCAGGCTTCTTCTCAGGTCGATCCGCCTACCGTTGCGTTGAACGTGGAATCTTCTGGTCTTGATCACGGGTAGCGGCAGGCGCAGCCCGGCGATCAGCTTCTTCGCCTCGGCCAGCTCGGCCGCCGACATGGTGTCGAAGTCCATGCGCTGCAACACTTCGCGCGAAGAGAATGTGAGCCGCGCCTCCAGCTCGACTTTTTCCGTCTTGGCTTCCTGCTGCCTTTGACTGAACAGCGCATCGGTCAGGCGCTGGCTCTGCTGCTCCTCGGGCTTGGGGGCGCGGCCATAGGCCTGCGGCAGCATGAGCTGCATCATCCGTTCGGCGAGCTTCGGGTCGCGCCAGAAGATGCGGAACGCCTGGTCGAAGATCGGCCGCTGCTCATTGCGCGAGAGCAGCACCGCCGACATGGTCCAGTACCAGTCCTCGCGCCGCAGCGGGAAGCCGCTCGCGCCCGCCATCTCCAGGGCCTTGACGCAGTCGACCACCCGGTCTGGGCCGATGCGCAGCCCGGCTGCTCTGAGGAGCCGGGCGAAGTGCATCACGTTTTCTGCTAGACGGCCCTCAGTCAAGCAGCCTTGCCTTTTTCGGCCGCGGGCGCGGTCTCGCGCGCGAGCTTTTCCACCGCCGGCGCGGCCACCACCGCGTGCTCGCGGAAGTAGCGCTCGTGGTTGCGCTCGACCTCCGCCAGCCAGTACACGTAGTTCACCATCAGGCCCGCCGCGCGCGCCATGCCCTGCTCGGAGGTGTCACCCATCCAGTTCAGGCGCTCGAGCGAGGCGCCGTTGCCAAGGTGAAAGCGCGCCACCGGATCGAGCGGCTCCTCGCCCTGCTTCGCGTGCACCAGGTAACGTGCGCACAGGCGCGTGAGCTGCGCCTGCACCGCCTC
>DASYPG010000685.1:0-5406 GCA_036006885.1 Burkholderiales bacterium
ACCTCGCGCACACTCTCGACCTCGAGGTCGTCGCCGAGGGGGTGGAGACCGAGGCGCAGGTGAACTTCCTGCGCTCGCACGGCTGCGACCAGATGCAGGGCTTCTACTTCGCCGCTCCCCGCACCGCGGCCGACTGCACGCGAGCGCTGCGCGAGGACCAACGCCTGAGCCCGCCCTCCGCCAAGGACCGCGACAGCGCGCCCTCGGTGCTGCTGGTGGGCGGCAACGAGCACGAGCTGGTTGTCATCAGCCGGGCGCTCGGCCCGGCGGGCTACCGCATGCTCGCGGCGAACAGCGCGGAGTCCGCCTTCGACGCGCTGTCGAAGCACGGTTTCGACATCGTGATCTGCGACCAGCGCCTGCCGACGATGAGCGGCGCGGACTTCCTCGCCGCGGTGCGCAAGCTCCACCCCAACGTCGCGCGGGTCCTGATCAGCGCCAAGCTCGATACCGGGGCGCTCGCCGAGGCGGTGAACGCCGCGCGCATCCACAAGTTCATCTCGAAAGACTGGGACGCCAAGCGGCTGCGCTCCGAAGTGCGCTCGGCCTACCGGCGGCGGCGCCGGGCTACCGCCTGAGCGGTCGTGCGATGATCCGGGCTGGTCCTTCACGGTTGCGGAGCGATGCCATGCGCGGGCTGGTCGCTGTGCTTCTCGCGGTAACGCTTGGTGCGGCAGCCGACGTCGCCTTGGCTCAAGGCACGTTTCCGGCGCGTCCGGTGCGCATGGTGGTGGGCTTCGCACCCGGCGGCGGCACCGACATCATCGCGCGCATCGTCGCGCAGAGGCTAGGCGAGCGCTGGGGCCAGGCGGTCGTGGTCGACAACCGTCCGGGCGCGTCGGGAAACATCGGCGCGGAGCTGGTGGCGCGCAGCGCCCCGGACGGGTACACGCTCCTCATGGCGTTTTCCTCGCACGCCAGCAACCCCGCGCTCAGCAAGCTGCCGTTCGACATCGAGCGAGATTTCACTTCGATCACCCAGGTCGGCTCCGCGCCGATGGTGGTCGTCGCCAACCCGGCACTGCCGGCGAAGACGCTCGGCGATCTGATCGCCTACGCGCGGGCGCATCCCGGCGCGGTCAAATTCGGCTCTTCGGGTGTCGGCACTCCGGTTCACCTGGCGGGCGAGCTGATGATGCAGCTCACCGGAATCAGCATGGTGCATGTACCCTACAAAGGCATCGCGCCAGCCATGGCCGCCGTCCTCGCGGGCGATATCCAGGTCACGTATGCGGCGGTGCTCTCGGGGCTGCAGCACTTCAGGAGCGGACGCCTGCGGCCGCTCGCGGTGGCGAGCCGCACCCGCTACCCCGCGCTGCCCGAGGTCCCGACCGCAGCGGAGGCGGGCCTCGCCGGCTACGAGGTCGACTTCTGGTATGCGCTGCTCGGGCCCGGCGGCATGCCGGGCCCGCTCGTCGGGCGCATTCAGGGGGACGCGTCGGCGCTGCTCAACTCCCCAGAGACAAAGGAGAGTCTCGCCGCGCAGGGCTGCATCGCGGTTGGCGGCCGGCCCGAGGAGCTCACTGCCCTCATCCGCGCCGAGTACCAGCTCTGGTCGAAGGTGGTGAAGGACCGGGGCGTCAAGGTCGAGTGATCGATACACCAGAGGAGGCAGGTATGGAGATCCGCAGGCTGCTCGTCACCAAGGACGTGGTCTATTCCGAGGCCGGAAAAAATGCGCCGCGCCCGATCACGCGCGCGATCGCGCTTGCGGTGATCCATAACCCGTTCGCCGGGCGGCACGTGGAGGATTTGTCGCCGCTCTTCGACGTCGGCGCGCAGCTCGCCGAGCTGGTGATGCCGCAGCTCGTCGCGCTCCTGCCGCAGAAGGCCGAGTCCTACGGCAAGGGCGCGATTGTCGGCGTGAACGGCGACCTCGAGCATGCGGCGGCGCTTTGCCATCCCAAGATGGGCAAGCCGATGCGCGCGGCGCTCGGCGGCGGCGAAGCGTTGATTCCGTCCACGCAGCGCGTAGCCGCGGCCGGAGCCACCCTCGACCTGCCGCTCGGCCACAAGGACAACCCGTGGTCATTCGACCACTTCGAGACGGTCACCGTCGGCGTGGCCGACGCGCCGCGCCCCGACGAGATCGTTGTCGCGATCGGTATCGCCGACGGCGGACGCGTGAACCCCCGTGTGGGCAAGCAACGAATTCTCTAGCTTCTTCTAGGCGGCAAGCAACGCGACGCCTCGAGCGCTTCATCGACAGCGAACCAGCGGGTCTTTCGCTTCTCGAGCTGGGTGGTGCGACCAGCGTAGGCCATGAGGTAGTAGACGATGAAGATCCGCTCTCCGGCCTTCTTCTGTTCGACGGATCGCAGGCGCCGGATCGAGCGGCCGCGCACGCCCGCCTCCTCGGAAACCTCGCGCTGCGCGGCCGCGGCCGCGGTCTCCCCATTCTCGACGCGGCCCTTGGGAAAGACCCACCTGCGGCGCGCTCCGCTCGCCTCGACGAGCAGGTAACGAGGCCCTTTAGCCGTCAGCCTGAAGACGACTCCTCCCGCGTGAGTCGGGCGGCTCATGAAAATCTCTATTCTCCGCCGAGGGCGTTGCGAATCGGCTGAAGCATCGCGCACAATCGGCCCTGGAGGCGTCCGATTTGTACCGAGGTCCAGAGCAACGCGCGGCGAGCGAGCGCTACACCGGAGTCGCGAAAGCGCTCCATTGGCTGGTCGCCGTGCTGATCTTCGGCCAGATCGCGTTCGGCTGGTATCTGCAGAGCGTGCCGCGCAAGACGCCGGCGAGGACGGTCTACGTGAACCTGCACAAATCGTCCGGCCTCACGCTGGGCCTGCTGGTGCTGGTGCGTCTGGGCTGGCGTCTCAGCCACAGGGCACCGGCGCTCCCCGCGTCGGTGCCCGCCTGGGAGCGCACCGCAGCCCGCGCAAGCCACGTCGGGCTCTACACGTGCATGCTCGTGATGCCCGCAGCGGGCTACCTCGCGTCCAACTTCAGCAAGTTCGGAGTGAACTTCTTCAACGCGGTCCTGCTCCCGCCGTGGGGCGTCGATGACCGGCGCCTTTACGCGCTGTTCAACACCACCCATGTCGTCACATCGTACGTGTTCGCGGCGCTGATCGCCTTGCACGTTGTCGCGGCGTTGCGACACCTCTACTTGCGCGACGGCGTCTTCGTGCGGATGTGGCCGCAGCGGAGCTCGCCGTGAACGCGGGCGCGGGCCTCGACCGCCGCTTCGGCGCCGCGCTCGGCGCCTCGGTCGTCGTCCACGCTGGCGCGCTGATGCTGTCGCTGCCCGCGCCGCGGCTGCCGTCGTTCGACACCTCGATGCCGCTGAGCGTGCGCCTGGTGCAGGAAACGATTGCCCCTGTCGCCGAGCTGGCGCGGCCAGCCCGCCCGGCTGCAACCAGGCCCGCGCGGGCGAAACCTGCACCACCTAAGCATGAAGAGGCTCCCCCGCCGTTAACCACGCCGGCGCAAGCGCAGCCTCCTGTAGAGCCCGTTCAAGCTGCGCCGGCGATCGATGAAACGCCCGCGAGCTCTTCGGAGCCGGTCGTTCCGCCGATGACGGCTTCGGTCCAATCCGCGCCGGAGACAGTTGCGCTGCTCGCTCCGGCGCGGCCGCAGCCTGTCGCATCGGCGGAGCTGATTGCACGCTACACGAAGAGCCTCTCGGAGATCTTCGCGCGCCACAAGGAATATCCGCGGATCGCTGAATTGCGCGGATGGGAAGGCTCCGTGACCATGCGACTGCGCGTGGCGCCTTCGGGGCGCCTGATCGAGGCCGCGGTCTATCAATCGAGCGGCTACGACGCGCTCGACAAGCAGGCGATGACGATGGTGACCACGGCCGGCGCGCTACCCGTTCCGCCGCAGGGGCTGAACGCCGCCGAGGTCCCGGTGCTGGTGCCGATCAACTTCCGCCTCGAGCGCTGAGCGCGGCCCTAGAGGCGTTTTCCTTCTTCTACTTCTTCCGGCCGCTTTCGTAGCGCAGGCCGACCCAGGCCGCGCGCGGCAGCCCGGGCGTGCGGAACTGCTCGGACTGGACGCTCGCGGCGTCGAAGCTGTTGCCGGGTCCGGTGAAGAAGTTCGCCCCGAGCACGCCGAAGCTCGCATAGGTCCGGTCGAAGAGGTTGGTCACGGTGGCGAAGAGTTCCCAGTCGCCCGGGAAGCGCCAGCGCGCGTCGAGGTTGACGAACGCATAGCCCGGCACCGGCCCGTTGCGGTCCTGGTTGTTCTCATCGCCGCGCGCGTACTGGCTCGAGAAGGCGAGGAGCGTCGCGCCGAAGCTCGCGCGCTCGAACGCGTCGAGCTCGCCGCGCAGCTTGAGCGCGTCGCGCGGGATGCCCGGGATCCGGTCGCCGGGCTCGACACGGATATCGCCCGCCGCGTCGGCCGAGGAATTGTTCGGGCTGAACGCGGTGAACGGCGACTCGAAGGTCGCATTGACGCGGGCGTACCGCACGGCGAAGCGCACCCTGCCGGTACCGCCCTCTAGGGCGAGCTCGAGACCCTGCCGACGGGTGTCGCCGACGTTCTGGAAAAACCCCGCGTTGATCGCCGTGCCGCTCGTACTTATGAATTGGATGTCGTCGGAAAGGTCGGTCCGGAACACCGCCGCGCTCACCCGCAGGCTCGCACTCACCGCGTGGCGCAGCCCCAGCTCGATCGTGCGCGACACCACTTTCTTCAGCGGCGGGTCGGCGAGGAAGATGTTGGGCAGCCGGCACGGCGCCGCCGGATCCGCGCACGTGAGCTCGACCGGCGTCGGCGCCCGCATTCCTTCGCTGTAGTTCGCGTACCAGGTGTCTCCGCGCCGTGGCGACCAGGCGACGCCGGCGGCCGGATTGACGCGGAAGAAACTGTGCTCGCCGTTCAGCTCCGGCTGCGTGCCGCTCGTGTCTTCGATGCGCACGCGTGCGCCGTTCGCGCTCGCCGCGAGCGTGACGTTCCACGCGTCCGTGACCGACAGGACGTTCTGCACGTACAGGCTGTAGAGCTCCTGGCGCGCCCTGGCCGCCGTGTCGAGCTCGAATGGCTCGCTCGAAGCCGTGCCGCGGTCAGCGGTGAAATCGGCCGGCTGGGACTCCCCCGTGAACTGGGTGTGGGCGGAGTCGAGGTTGCCGCCGATCGTAAGCTGGTTCTTGCGGCCGCCGATGGGTGCGAGCCGCGTGTATTGCAGCGACGCGCCCAGGCGGTCCTGGTCGATGGTGCTCCGGTTGTTGACCGCCGCGAAGGTGCACGATCCCGTGGCGCAATCGTCGTTGACGTTGCTGTTGGAGACGCTCGTTTTCGTCTCGCGGTAGTAGAGGTTGGCGAAAACCAGGTTGAGCTCGTCGATCGCGCGGCTCGCGCGGAGGTTCACACCGCCGAGGCGGTTTTCGGTCTCGTCGGGCCAGGTGTAGGCCTGGCGTGGCGACCCGAGCATCGAGAGCGGCAGCGCCTGGG
>DASYPG010000686.1:0-16833 GCA_036006885.1 Burkholderiales bacterium
CGAGATGGTGATGCCCGGGGACAACATCAAGATGGTGGTGACGCTGATCACCCCCATCGCCATGGAGCAGGGGCTTCGCTTTGCCATCCGCGAGGGCGGCAAGACCGTCGGCGCAGGCGTGGTCGCGAAGATCATCGAGTAAGCGGAAGAAATACAGACATGCAAAACCAGCGCATCAGAATCCGCCTCAAAGCCTTCGACTACCGGCTGATCGACCAGTCGGCGCTCGAGATCGTCGACACGGCCAAGCGCACCGGCGCCGTGGTGCGCGGTCCCGTGCCGCTGCCGACGCGCAAGCAGCGCTTCGACCTGCTGCGCTCGCCGCACATCGACAAGGCCTCGCGCGACCAGCTCGAGATCCGCACGCACTTGAGGCTGATGGACATCATCGACCCGACGGACAAGACCGTCGACGCGCTCATGAAGCTGGATCTTCCGGCTGGCGTCGACGTGGAGATCAAGGTTCAGTAGTAATAGGAGCGGCAAGAAGCGCCGCCTAAAGCAGTACTAGGGCAGTGCCGGCCAATTGAAGCCGGCGCCCGCCGGGAAACCCGGGGGTCAACCAAAAGAGGGACGTATGACGATAGGTTTGGTCGGCCGCAAGGTCGGCATGACGCGCATCTTTACCGACGACGGCGTGACGCTGCCGGTGACGGTGCTCGACGTCTCCGACAACCGCATCACGCAGATCAAGACCGCCGAGAAGGACGGCTACGCGGCCGTGCAGGTCGCGTTCGGCAAGCGCCGCGCGACCCGCGTCAACAAGTCGCTCGCCGGCCATCTCGCGAAGGCGGCGGTCGAGGCGGGCCACGTGCTGAAGGAGTTCCGGCTCGCCAAGCCCGAGGAGCTCGGCGAGCTCAAGGTCGGCGCCAAGGTCCCGGCGCAGCAGCTGTTCAAGGTCGGGCAGCTCGTCGACGTGCAGGGCGTGACGCTCGGCAAGGGTTTCGCCGGCGTGATCAAGCGCCACCACTTCGGCGGTCAGAATGCCTCTCACGGCAACTCGGTCTCGCACCGCGTGCCCGGCTCCACCGGCCAGAACCAGAGCCCGAGCCACGTCTTCAAGGGCAAGCGCATGCCAGGTCATCTCGGCGACGCGCGGCGCACCATTATGAATCTCGAGATCGTGCGCATCGACGAGGCGCGCCAGCTGCTGCTGGTCAAGGGCTCGGTCCCGGGCTCGAGCGGCCGCGACGTGGTGGTGCGTCTCGCCGTGAAAGGCCAGAGAGCGCCGGTCAAGGCACCGGCGCCCAAGCCTGCGGCGCAGGCGGCCTCGAGGCCGGCGGCGAAACCGGCAGCGAAACCGGCGGCACAGCCGGCCAAGCCTGCTGCCAAGCCCGCACCGGCGAAGGGTTGAGCGATGGAACTCAAGATGATCGGCGGCAGCGGCGCGGCCGGCACCGTTCAGGCGACCGACCAGGTGTTCGCGCGCGACTTCAACGAGGCGCTGGTGCACCAGCTCGTGGTCGCCTTCCAGGCGAACGCGCGCATCGGCTCGCGCGCGCAGAAGGACCGTGGCGCGGTGAACCACTCCACCAAGAAGCCGTGGCGGCAGAAGGGCACCGGACGCGCGCGCGCGGGGATGACCTCCAGCCCGCTGTGGCGCGGCGGCGGCAAGATCTTCCCCAACTCGCCGGACGAGAACTTCAGCCAGAAGGTGAACCGCAAGATGTACCGCGCCGGCATGGCCTCGATCCTGTCGCAGCTCGCGCGCGAGGATCGTCTGCGCGTGGTGAGCGAGTTCAAGGTCGACGCGCCGAAGACCAAGCTCCTCGCGCAGAAGGTGAAGTCGCTCGGCTTCGAAGAGCTTCTCGTCATCACCGCCGACGACGACCTGGACGAGAACCTGATGCTGTCGGCGCGCAACCTGCGCAACGTGCTGGTGATGTCGGTGCGCAACGCCAACCCGGTCGCCCTGGTGCGCTTCCCGAACGTGGTGCTGACCAAGGCGGCGGTGGCGAAGCTCGAGGAGCTGCTGAAATGAGCGAGACCAGGAAGACCTCCGAGAAGACCTCCGACAAAAAGACGCAACGAAAGCCTAAAAGCGTGGCTTCGGCGCCGCGCCGCTTTGCCGCCGACCGGCTCATGACGGTGGTGCTCGCGCCGGTGGTGTCGGAAAAGAGCACCTTCGTGGCCGACAAGAACCGTCAGTACGTGTTCCGCGTCGCCGACGACGCCACCAAGCCGCAGATCAAGGCCGCGGTCGAGCTCCTGTTCAAGATCAAGGTGGAAGGCGTCACCGTGTCCAACGTCAAGGGCAAGGAGCGCCGCTTCGGCCGCACCATCGGCCGCAAGAGGAGCTGGAAGAAGGCCTACGTGCGCCTTGCCGAGGGCCAGGAAATCAACTTCGCGGCCACGCAATAACCAGGAACCGCCATGCCTCTCGTCAAGGTCAAGCCCACTTCGCCCGGTCGCCGGGCCCTCGTGAAGGTCGTCACCCCGGAGCTGCACAAGGGCGATCCCCACTGGCCCCTCACCCGCTCGCAGATCCGCGGAAGCGGGCGCAACACCCATGGCCGCGTCACCGTGCGCCACCAGGGCGGCGGCCACAAGCACCACCTGCGCATCATCGATTTCCGCCGCAACAAGGACGGAATTGCGGCGACCGTCGAGCGCCTCGAGTACGACCCGAACCGCAGCGCGCATCTCGCGCTCCTGCTCTACGCCGACGGGGAGCGCCGCTACGTCATCGCGGCCAAGGGCGTGCAGGCCGGCAGCCAGCTCATGTCCGGGTCGGACGCGCCGATCAAGGCGGGCAACGCGCTGCCCTTGCGCAACATTCCGGTCGGCACCATCGTGCACTGCGTGGAGATGATGCCTGGCAAGGGCGCGCAGCTGGCGCGCTCGGCCGGTGCCGGCGTGCAGGTGCTGGCGCGCGAGGGCTCGTACGCCCAGCTGCGCCTGCGCTCCGGCGAGATCCGCAAGGTGCATATCGACTGCCGCGCCACCATCGGCGAGGCCGGCAACGCGGAGCACAATCTCGAATCGATCGGCAAGGCGGGGCGCAAGCGCTGGCGCGGGGTGCGGCCGACCGTTCGCGGCGTGGCAATGAATCCGATCGACCAGCCGCCGGGGGGCGGCGACGGCCGCACCGCCGCGGCGCAGCCCCCGGTTTCGCCGTGGGGCGTGCAGAGCAAAGGATTCAAAACCCGTCGCAATAAGCGGACCCAAGTAATGATCGTCCGCGACAGAAGGGTGAAATAAACATGGCGCGTTCAATCAAGAAGGGCCCGTTCGTAGACCACCACCTGATGGCCAAGGTCGACAAGGCGCGCTCCGGAAACGACAAGCGCCCGATCAAGACCTGGTCGCGGCGCTCGACCATCGTGCCGGACTTCGTCGGGCTCACGATCGCCGTGCACAACGGCAAGAGCCACATGCCGGTGTACATCACCGAGAACATGGTCGGCCACAAGCTGGGCGAGTTCGCGCTGACGCGCATCTTCAAGAGCCACTCGGCCGCAGGCAAGCGCACCGAGGAAGCGGTCGGCCGCGAGCGCCGCGCACCGCCGGGCGCGCCGGGCGCGCCGGCTGCGGCGCCTGCGGCCGCTCCCGCGGCGGCCACGGCGGCGCCTGCGGCGAAGAAGTAGGAGACGACATGGAAACCAAAGCCTCGCTGCGCGGCGCGCGCATGTCGGCCCAGAAGGGCCGGCTGGTCGCCGACCTGATCCGCGGCAAGCCGGTCGACCAGGCGATAAACATCCTTGCCTTCAACCCGAAAAAGGGCGCCGCGATCATGCGCAAGCTGCTCGAATCCGCGATCGCCAACGCCGAGCACAACGACGGCGCCGATGTCGACGCGCTCAAGGTGAAGACCGTCTTCGTCGAGCGCGGCATGTTCCTCAAGCGCTTCCAGGCGCGCGCCAAGGGCCGCGGCAACCGCGTGCTCAAGCACACGTGCCACATCTTCATCACGGTGGGTGATTAATGGGCCAAAAGATCAATCCCATAGGCTTCCGGCTGGCGGTCAATCGCAACTGGAGCTCGAAGTGGTACTCGAACAAGCGCGGCTTCGCGCCGATGCTGGCCGAGGACATCAAGGTGCGCGCTTTCCTGAAGAAGAAGCTCGCCCACGCCTCGGTCGGCCGCGTTCTGATCGAGCGCCCGGCGAAGGACGCGCGCATCACCATCTTCTCGGCGCGACCCGGCGTAGTGATCGGCAAGAAGGGCGAGGAGATCGAAGCGCTCAAGGCCGAGCTGCGCCGCATCATGGGCGTGCAGCAGGTGCATGTGAACATCGAGGAGATCAGGAAGCCCGAGATCGACGCCCAGCTGATTGCCGACTCGATCGCCCAGCAGCTCGAGAAGCGCATCATGTTCCGCCGCGCCATGAAGCGCGCGATGCAGAACGCGATGCGCCTGGGCGCGCAGGGCATCAAGATCATGAGCGCCGGGCGCCTGAACGGCATCGAGATCGCGCGCACCGAGTGGTACCGCGAAGGGCGCGTGCCGCTGCATACCCTGCGCGCCGACATCGACTACGGCCAGGGCGAAGCCAAGACTAATTACGGCGTGATCGGCATCAAGTGCTGGGTCTACAAGGGCGAGATCGTGCCCAAGGGCGAACTGCCCGGTGCCGCTGCCGTGCTCGCGGCCGCCGCGGCGCCGCAGCCCGAGGCGCCGGCCGAGCCCAAGCGCGCCAAGAAGCCCGCCCCCAGGCCGGGTGGCAAGCGCGCCGGCCCGCCGCGTCCACGCCCGGACGGCGACAAGAAGGCCGCCGACGCGCCGGCGGCCAAGACCACGGTCAAGAAACCGAAGAAGGTCGTCGCCAAGGATGACGGTGGCGGCGAGAAGAAGGAGTAAGCCATGCTTCAACCTGCGCGGACCAAGTACCGCAAGCAGCAGAAGGGCCGCAACACCGGCGTCGCCACGCGCGGCGCCAAGGTGTCCTTCGGCGAATACGGCCTCAAGGCCACCACCCGGGGACGCCTGACCGCGAGGCAGCTCGAAGCCGCCCGCCGCGCCATGTCGCGCCACATCAAGCGCGGCGGCCGCATCTGGATCCGGGTGTTTCCGGACAAGCCGATCTCGTCCAAACCGGCCGAGGTGCGCATGGGCAACGGCAAGGGCAACCCGGAATACTTCGTGTCCGAGATCCAGCCGGGCAAGATCATCTTCGAGATGGACGGCGTCACCGAGGCGCTCGCCAAGGAAGCGTTCCGGCTTGCCGCGGCCAAGCTGCCATTCCGCACCATCGTTGCACAGCGCATGCTGGGACACTAGGGAACGACCGATGAAGGTGAGCGAACTCAGAGGAAAGAGCGGCGAGGAGCTGCAAAAGGAGCTCGAGGCGCTGCTGCGGGCGCAGTTCGGCCTGCGCATGCAGGTCGCCACGCAGCAGCTTTCCAATACCAGCCAGCTGAAGAAGACCAAGCGCGCCATCGCCCGAGTGCGCACAATCATGAGAGAGAAGGCCGCGAAATGAACGCAGAAGCACCGAAGGCGCAAGCAACCCCGGCGAAGAATCAGCGCAAGCTGGTCGGCAGGGTCGTCAGCGACAAGATGCAGAAGACCGTGACGGTGCGCGTGGAGCGGCGGGTCAAAGACCCGATGATGGGCAAGATCATCACCCGCTCGAAGAAGTACCACGCGCACGCCGAGACGAACGAGTTCAAGGAGGGCGATCTGGTCGAGATCGCCGAGTGCCGGCCGCTCTCCCGAACGAAATCCTGGACGGTCACCCGCCTGGTGGAGAAATCCAAGGCGGTTTGAGGTAGAATTGCGGTCCCCTCACTGCGGGGTCCAAAACTGCGGCGCCGATTGAACGGGAGACCCGTCTCCCGCACCCTAATCGCCGCAAGTTGGAGTGGAGAGACAAAATGATTCAGATGGAGTCCGTGCTGGACGTCGCCGACAACACCGGCGCGCGCTCGGTCCAGTGCATCAAGGTCATGGGCGGCTCGAAGCGGCGCTACGCCTCCATCGGCGACCTGATCAAGGTCAGCGTGAAGGAGGCCGCGCCGCGCGGCCGCGTGAAGAAGGGCGAGATCTACGACGCGGTCGTGGTGCGCACGGCCAAGGGCGTGCGCCGCGCCGACGGCTCGCTCATCCGCTTCGACCGCAACGCCGCGGTGCTGCTCACGCCCAAGCTCGAGCCGATCGGGACCCGCATCTTCGGGCCGGTGACGCGCGAGCTGCGCACCGAGCGTTTCATGAAAATCGTGTCTCTCGCACCCGAGGTGCTCTGATGCAACGAATCAAGAAGGGCGACGACGTGGTGGTGCTGGCCGGGCGCGACAAGGGCAAGCGCGGCACGGTAACGCGCCGTATCGACGCCGATCACCTGATCGTGGAAGGCGTGAACCGCGTGAAGAAGCACCAGCGGCCCAACCCGATGAAGGGGATCACCGGCGGCATTGTCGACAAGGACCTGCCGATCCATATCTCCAACGTGGCGCTCTTCAACCCCGCCACCAAGAAGGCCGACCGCGTCGGCGTGAAGACGCTGCAGGACGGCCGCAAGGTGCGCGTGTTCAAGGACAACGGCGAGCAGGTGGACGCTTAAGATGGCCAAGGAAAAAGACGCGAAGGAAGCGAAGCACAAGCAGGACAAGGGCGAGAGAAAGCCTGCGCCGCAGCAGCAACAAGCCGCGCCCAAGCAACAGGCAAAGAAGGAAGCTCCCAAGAAGGACGCTCCGGCGCCGAAGCCGGCCGCCCCCGAGCTGCCGGCGCCGCCGGCGCGCCTCGCCACGATCTACAAGGAGAAGGTGGTGCCCGAGCTGATGCAGAAGTTCGGCTACAAGACCGTGATGCAGGTGCCGCGGCTGCGCAAGATTACGGTGAACATGGGCGTGGGCGAGACCACTACCGACAAGAAGATCCTCGACAACGCGGTCTCGGACATGACCAAGATCGCCGGCCAGAAGCCGGTGGTCACGAAGGCGAGGAAGTCGATCGCCAACTTCAAGGTCCGCGCCAACTATCCGGTGGGCTGCATGGTGACGCTGCGCGGCGCCCGCATGTACGAGTTCTTCGACCGGCTGGTGAACATCGCGATGCCGCGCATCCGCGATTTCCGCGGTGTCTCCAACCGCGCCTTCGACGGCCGGGGAAACTACAACCTCGGCTTCAAGGAGCAGATCATCTTCCCCGAGATCGACTACGACAAGATCGACACGCTGCGGGGCATGAATATCGCCATCACCACCACGGCGAGAACCGACGACGAGGCAAAGGCGCTGCTGTCGGCGTTCCGCTTCCCGTTCAAGCACTGAAGGAACCAGCATGGCCAAGCTCGCCGTCGTACTACGCGACCAGAAGCGCCGCAAGACCGTGGAGAAATTCAAGGCCAGGCGTGCGGCGCTGATCGACATCATCCAGGACTCCCGCGCCTCCGACGAGGCCCGCGAGGAGGCCCGCGGCAAGCTGCAGAAGCTGCCGCGCGATGCCTCGCCGGTGAGGCTGCGCAATCGCTGCGCGCTGACCGGCCGGCCGCGCGGCGTGTACAGCAAGTTCGGCCTCGGCCGCAACAAGCTGCGCGATCTCGCCCTGAAGGGCGAGGTGCCGGGCGTGATCAAGGCCAGCTGGTGACATGAGGGTAGCGATGAGGGCAAGGAGAATTGAATGAGCATGAGCGATCCGATCGCGGACATGCTGATCCGCATCCGCAACGCCCAGATGGTGGGGCATACGGAAACGGTGATGCCGGCGTCCAGGCTGAAAAGCTCGATCGCCAAGGTCCTCAAGGACGAAGGCTATATCGAGGATTTCGCGCTGCGCGAGAACGGCGGCCACAAGGAGCTCGCCATCGCCCTCAAGTACTACGCCGGCAAGCCGGTGATCGAGCGCCTGGAGCGCGTCTCCAAGCCCGGCCTGAGGGTGTACAAGGGACGCGACGACATTCCGCGGGTCATGAACGGGCTTGGCGTGGCGATCCTTTCCACTTCGCGCGGCGTGATGACCGACCGCAAGGCGCGCGCCGACGGCGTCGGCGGCGAAGTGCTCTGCATCGTGGCCTGAGATTTTTATGTCCAGAATCGCCAAATATCCCGTGCCGCTGCCGAAGGGCGTAGAGCTGAGCGTCGCCTCCGGCCAGATCTCGGTCAAGGGCCCGCTCGGCACCATCGCGCGTTCGGCCGATCCCAACGTGGAAGTGAAGAAGGACGGCGAGCAGATCGTCTTTGCGGCGCTGGGCAACTCCAACCACGCCAACGCGATGTCGGGAACCATGCGCGCGCTGGTCGCCAACATGGTCACCGGCGTCACCAAGGGCTTCGAGCGCAAGCTCGCGCTGGTCGGCGTCGGTTTCCGCGCGCAGGCGCAGGGCGACAAGCTGAACCTGACGCTCGGCTTCTCGCACCCGGTGGTCCACCAGATGCCCAAGGGCATCAAGGTCGCCACTCCGACCCAGACCGAGATCGTGATCACCGGCGTGGACAAGCAGCTCGTCGGCCAGGTGGCTGCCGAGGTGCGCGCGCACCGTCCGCCCGAGCCCTACAAGGGCAAGGGCGTGCGCTACGTCGACGAAAAGATCGTGCTGAAAGAGACGAAGAAGAAGTAAGGGATGACGACGCCATGAACGCCAAGAACATCGCGCGCCTGCGGCGCGCGCGGCAGACCAGGATCCGGATCCACGAGAACGGCGCCGCGCGCCTCACCGTGCATCGCACCAACGAGCACATCTACGCCCAGATCACCTCGCCGGGCGGCGACAAGGTGCTCGCCTCGGCCTCCAGCGTGGAGAAGGAGGTGCGCGGCCAGCTGAAGCGCGGCGCCAACCGCAAGGCCGCCGAGCTCGTCGGCCAGCGCATCGCGGCAAAGGCGAAGGAAAAGGGGATCGACAAGGTGGCGTTCGACCGCGCCGGCTACAGGTACCACGGCCGGGTGAAGGCGCTCGCCGAGGCCGCACGCAGCGGCGGATTGAAGTTCTAAGAGGCCTCTATGGCGAAGATTCAACCCAGGATGCAGCAGTCGGAAGAGCGCGGTGACGGCCTGCGCGAGAAGATGATCGCGGTCAACCGCGTTACCAAGGTGGTGAAGGGCGGCCGCGTGCTCGGCTTCGCGGCGCTGACCGTGGTCGGCGACGGCGACGGCGGCATCGGCATGGGCAAGGGCAAGGCGCGCGAAGTGCCGGTAGCGGTGCAAAAGGCGATGGAGGAGGCGCGCCGCAAGCTCTTCAAGGTCAAGCTCAAGAACGGTACCCTGCACCACACAGTCACCGGGCGCTGGGGCGCGGCGCGCGTGCTGATGCAGCCCGCGCACGAGGGCACCGGCATTATCGCCGGCGGCCCGATGCGCGCGGTGTTCGAGGTGATGGGCGTCACCAACGTGCTCGCCAAGTGCTTCGGCTCCACCAACCCCTATAACGTGGTGCGGGCAACGCTGAACGGCCTGCAGGCGATGAGCACGCCCGCCGAGATCGCGGCGCGGCGCGGCAAGTCGGTGGAGGAGATCACCGGATGAAGAAAATCAGGGTGAAGCTCGTCAAGAGCACCGCGGGCTGCAAGCGGGGACACCGCGACACCGTGCGCGGCCTGGGCCTGAAGCGGATCAACCAGGTTTCCGAGCTCACCGACACGCCGGAGGTGCGTGGCATGATCAACCGCGTAGCGTACCTCGTGAGGATCGAGGGCTGAAACTGAGGATGCAACTGAGGATCCCATCATGCGACTGAATTCATTGAAACCCGCCCCGGGCGCAAACAAGGTCCGCCACCGCGTCGGACGCGGCGTCGGTTCGGGCTGGGGCAAGACGGCAGGGCGCGGCCACAAGGGTCAGAAGGCGCGCTCCGGCGGCTTCCACAAGCTCGGCTTCGAAGGCGGCCAGATGCCGCTGCACCGGCGCCTGCCCAAGCGCGGCTTCAACTCGCTCACCCGAGACGACGTCGCCGAGGTGCGCCTTTCCGAGCTCGAAGCGCTCCAGGTTTCCGACGTCGATCTCGCAGCGCTGCAGGCCGCGGGCATCGTGTCTAAGAACGTGCTCGGCGCCAAGATCATCCTGTCCGGCAAGCTGACGAAGAAGCTGAACGTCAAGGGCGACGTGAAGGCGTCGAAGGGAGCGCGCGCGGCCATCGAGGGCGCAGGCGGCAAGGTCGAGGTCCTCGAGACCAAGGTCGAGCCGAAGCCGAAGAAGGAAAAAAAGCCGAAGAAGGAAGCAGGCTCCGCTGAAGCCAAGCCTGCCGAAGAGAGTCCTAAGGCGTAATGGCGAACCCGCTTCCCAACGTCGGCAAGGGTCAGAAGTACGGCGACCTCAAGAAGAGGCTGCTGTTCCTGCTCGGCGCGCTGGTGGTGTTCCGCATCGGCGCGCACATCCCGGTCCCCGGAATCGATCCCGGGCGGCTCGCCGAGCTCTTCGCCGGCAACCAGAGCGGGATCCTCGGCATGTTCAACATGTTCTCGGGCGGGGCGCTGTCGCGCTTCACGATCTTCGCCCTGGGGATCATGCCGTACATCTCGGCCTCGATCATCATGCAGCTCATGACCACGGTAAGCCCGCAGCTCGAGCAGCTGCGCAAGGAGGGCGAGTCCGGGCGCCGCAAGATCACCCAGTACACCCGCTACGGGACGCTGTTCCTGGCGCTCTTCCAGGCCACCGGCATCTCGATCGCGCTCGAGTCGCAGTCGGGACTTGTGCTCGAGCCCGGCCTCATGTTCCGCATCACCGCGGTGACCACGCTCGTCACCGGCACCATGTTCCTGATGTGGCTCGGCGAGCAGATCACCGAGCGCGGCCTGGGCAACGGCATCTCGATCATCATCTTCGCCGGCATCGCCGCAGGCCTGCCCAACGCCATTGCCGGCACGATCACGCTCGTGAACAACGGCTCCATGCACCCCCTGACCGCGCTGTTCATCGCCATCGCGGTGCTCGCGGTCACGGCCGTGGTCTGCTTCGTCGAGCGCGGCCAGCGCAAGATCCTGGTCAACTACGCCAAGCGCCAGGTCGGCAACCGCATCTACGGGGGCCAGAGCTCGCACCTGCCGTTCAAGCTCAACATGTCCGGCGTGATCCCGCCGATCTTCGCCTCGTCGCTGATCCTGTTCCCGGCGACGCTGCTCGGCTGGTTCGGCTCGACCGAGGGCCTGACCTGGCTGCGCGACGTCGCAGGGACGCTGAGCCCGGGCCAGCCGATCTACGTGATGCTGTACGCGGGGCTCATCATCTTTTTCTGCTTCTTCTACACGGCGTTGCAGTACAACCCGAAGGAAACGGCGGATAACCTCAAGAAGTCGGGGGCCTTTGTGCCGGGTATCCGCCCGGGCGACCAGACGGCCCGCTACCTTGAAAAAATCCTGACGCGCCTCACCTTGGCTGGCGCGCTGTACGTGACGTCGGTGTGCCTGCTGCCCGAGTTCCTGATCCTGCGCTGGGGCGTGCCGTTCTACTTTGGCGGCACCTCCCTCCTCATCATCGTCGTGGTGACGATGGATTTCATGGCGCAGGTACAGGCCTACATCATGACGCACCAGTACGAGAGTCTGCTGCGCAAGGCCAATTTCAAGGGCCTGCCCGGCGGGGTGAGGTAGGGGGGCGGCGCGAGCCCGATGTCCAAGGAAGACGTCATCGAGATGCAGGGTGAAGTGGTGGAGAACCTGCCTAACGCGACCTTCCGGGTGAAGCTGGAAAACGGCCACATCATCCACTGCTTCATCTCGGGAAAGATGCGCATGAACTACATTCGCATCCTGCCGGGAGACAAGGTGACGGTGCAGTTGACGCCCTATGACCTGACGAAGGGTCGAATCACCTTCCGAGCGAAGTAAGAAGGCAAGCCAGGAGGCATCTATGAAAGTGATGGCATCGGTGAAGCGAATCTGCCGCAAGTGCAAGATCGTGCGGCGCAAGGGCGTGGTGCGGGTGATCTGCGAGGATCCGCGCCACAAGCAGCGGCAAGGTTGATGCCACGCAGGCCTTTGGCCTTTTAAGACCTTGACAAACCAGCTATAATTTCAGGTTCCCCAGAGGCAAGACTTGTATGGCACGTATTGCAGGCATCAATATCGCTAATCACCAGCACGCTGAGATCGCGCTCACCGCGATCTACGGCATCGGTCGCGCGCGCGCACAGGCTATCTGCGCCGCCGCGGGCGTGCAGGGCAATCGCAAGATCAAGGACCTGAACGACGCCGAGCTCGATCGGCTGCGCGAGAACGTGCAGCGCCTCACCGTCGAGGGCGACTTGCGCCGCGAGGTCCAGATGTCGATCAAGCGGCTGATCGACCTGCAGTGCTACCGAGGCTCGCGCCATCGCAAGGGACTGCCGGTGCGCGGCCAGCGCACGCGCACCAACGCGCGCACGAGGAAGGGGCCGCGCAAGGCCGCGGTGAAGCTGAACGTGCCGGTCGGGAAGGTGGCGTAAATGGCAACTGGAAGAAACGCCCCCACCCGTCAGGAACTCGCGCAGACCGCGCAGGCGCGCGCGCGCAAGAAGGTCAAGAAGAACGTCGCCGAGGGCATCGCCCACGTGCACGCGTCGTTCAACAACACCATCGTCACCATCACCGACCGCCAGGGCAACGTTCTTTCCTGGGCCACCTCGGGGAACGCGGGCTTCAAGGGTTCGCGCAAGTCGACGCCGTTCGCGGCGCAGGTCGCCGCCGAGCGCGCCGGCCGCGCGGCGCAGGAATGCGGCGTGAAGAATATCGAAGTGCGCATCAAGGGCCCCGGCCCGGGCCGCGAGTCGGCCGTGCGCGCGCTGAACGCGATCGGCCTCAAGATCGGCAGCATCGCCGACGTGACGCCGATCCCGCACAACGGCTGCCGCCCGCCGAAGCGGCGCCGGGTCTGAGCGGTCACCTTAGGATATCGAATGGCCAGAGTTCTAGACGCGAAATGCCGCCAATGCCGCCGCGAGGGCGAGAAGCTGTTCCTCAAGGCGGAGAAATGCTTCACCGACAAGTGCGCCATCGAGCGGCGCGCCTACGCGCCGGGCCAGCACGGCCAGAAAAGCGGCCAGCGCCTCTCCGATTACGGCAAGCAGCTGCGCGAGAAGCAGAAGATGCGGCGCATCTACGGCCTGCTCGAGCGCCAGTTCCGCAAGACCTACGCCGAGGCGTCGCGCTCGAAGGGCGTCACCGGCGAGCGGCTGCTGCAGCTGCTCGAATCGCGCCTGGACAACGTCGCCTACCGCATGGGCTTCGGCGGCTCGCGCAGCGAGGCGCGCCAGATCGTGCGCCACAACGCCATCCTCGTGAACGGCAAGCGGGTCAACATCCCGTCCTACGAGGTGCGGCCGGGCGACGTGATCGAGGTCGCGCCCAAGGCGAAGGAGCACCTGCGCATCAAGGCCGCCGCGGAGAGCACGTCCTCGCGCGGGCTGCCCGACTGGCTCGACGTCGACCCGAAGGTGCTCAAGGGCACCTTCAAGGCGCTGCCGCAGCGCGCCGAGCTGTCCTCCACGATCAACGAGAGCCTCATCATCGAGCTGTACTCCAAGTAATTCAGTCCTAGGACCGAAGACGACATGCCCCAATCGGGATTCCTGAAGCCGCGTATTGTTGACGTTCAAAACCTGTCCCCAAACCACGCCCGGGTGACGATGGAGCCGTTCGAGCGCGGCTACGGCCACACGCTCGGCAACGCGCTGCGCCGCGTGCTGCTCTCGTCGATGCCGGGCCACGCGCCCACCGAGGTGCAGATCGCGGGCGTGGTGCATGAGTACTCCACGCTCGATGGCATCCGCGAGGACGTGGTCGACATCCTGCTCAACCTCAAGGGCGTGGTGTTCCGCCTGCACAACCGCGCCGAGGCGATCCTCACGCTGAAGAAGAACGGCGGCGGCAACAGCATGGTCACCGCCTCCGATATCGAGGCGGCGCACGACGTGGAGATCGTGAATCCCGACCACGTCATCGCCCACCTCGCCGCCGGCGGCAAGCTCGAGATGCAGATCAAGGTCGAGTCCGGACGCGGCTACGTCCCGGGCAACATGCGCTACCTGCCCGAGGAGACCAAGGGCATCGGCCGCATCATCCTCGACGCCTCCTTCAGCCCGGTGCGCCGCGTGTCGTACGCCGTCGAGTCGGCGCGCGTCGAGCAGCGCACCGATCTCGACAAGCTGATCATGGACATCGAGACCAACGGCGCCATCGAGCCGGAAGAGGCGATCCGCTACGCCGCGCGCGTGCTGGTGGACCAGCTCTCGGTCTTCGCGCAGCTCGAGGGCACCTCGCTGCCGACCGAGCAGCCGAAGTCGCCGCAGGTCGACCCGATCCTGCTGCGCCCGGTGGACGATCTCGAGCTCACCGTGCGCTCGGCCAACTGCCTCAAGGCCGAGAACATCTACTACATCGGCGATCTCATCCAGCGCACCGAGACCGAGCTCCTCAAGACGCCCAACCTCGGCCGCAAGTCGCTGAACGAGATCAAGGAAGTGCTCGCCTCGCGCGGCCTCACCCTTGGCATGAAGCTGGAAAACTGGCCCCCTGCGGGCCTCGAACACAGGACCTGACATGCGTCACGGCGATGGACTCCGAAAACTGGGGCGGACGACGACCCACCGCCTCGCCATGCTTCGCAACATGACCGTGTCCCTTCTGCGCCACGAGGAGATCACCACCACGCTGCCCAAGGCGAAGGAGTTGCGCCGCGTGGTCGAGCCGATGATCACGCTCGGCAAGAAGCCGAGCCTCGCCAACCGGCGCCTCGCCTTCAACCGCCTGCGCGACCGCGACATCGTCGGCAAGCTTTTCGACGACCTCGGGCCGCGCTATGCCAAGAGGAACGGCGGGTATCTTCGCATCCTCAAGACGGGCTTTCGCAAGGGCGACAACGCGCCGCTCGCCCTCGTCACGCTGATGGACCGCGCCGAAGAGGGTGCGCAGCCCGAAGCCGGGGACGACAAGAAAGCCGACAAGAAAGTTTCGAAGAAGACCGAGAAGAAAGAAGCCAAGGCCCAAGCCGCCTGATCTTCACGGTCGGCCACGGCGCTCGCAGCGCCGCGCAACTCGTAGCGATCCTCAAGGAAGCCGGTGTCGGCACGCTCGTCGATGTGCGCGCCTATCCGGCTTCTCGCCGCCACCCGCAGTTCTCCAAAGAAGCTCTCTCTGCTTCCCTCGAGGAAGCAGGCATCGCCTATCGCTGGGACGGCAAGGCGCTCGGCGGCATGCGCCCCTCTTACGCCGAGCACATGCAGACCGAGCAATTCCAGCGCGCCGCCCGCGCGCTATCCGAGAGCGACGACCGCGTATGCATCATGTGCGCCGAGACCAACCCGTCCGACTGTCACCGCTCCTATATCGCAGACTGGCTCGTCGCCCAGGGCGAGCCCGTGACGCATCTCCTGGATTTAGGCACTCAGCAGGAACATCCCGCCCGGCTTGTGTAGTACCAAGTCGCGGCATGGGCGCCACATCGTCGCTTTTCGCCCGGGTGTGTCCTATGTCGTTTGCTGCCTGAGTGGTCTGGGCATACTGTGACGCAAATTCCCACAATAAAGATCTCCATTTGGTCACCTCGCCAGATCAGCGCACCCACCCGAGTTGGCTCTTTTCGGTGGCATCGTTCGTTCTTATAGGTCCCTTCACGTTCTCGATCGGTTACGGCTTTCACTCCGCGCTATTTACATCTGGGAGGGCCGGTTTCGCAAATGTGTTCCTGCGATTTGTAGCTGAGGCAGTCTTTTCCGTTGTCAGGATCGGGTCCAACGGCTATCTATTTCTCCTGATAGTGCTGACGGCCATCCTCTATCGCACGGCCATGAGCGTCTTGACCTCTCATCAGAGGCAATTGGTTGCGTCGAGGTGGGCTGGAGTACCGATAACTATCGTTGCTGCCGCGATTTCTGCGCTCACAATCCTTCAGGTTGTTGCGCTGTTTCTCGGCCCATCGAGGGCCGGCCTATTGATGCACGAATGGGGCATCGCAGCCCCCGTCGGGGCCGGCTTGACGGCCGCCGCTATCGAGGTGGCGTTGACGCTGTGGCAACGCCTGTCCACTGGCAGGCCGCTGCAGGCGAACGTGCCATCGGCAGGCGGCGCGCTGCCGACCTCAGCCTTGGCGACTATGTTGCGAGCGCTGCAGGTCTCGGGCGGCGTTGTGGCAGCGTTGTTCGCGCTGCTGATGTTCGCCCTCGTTCCGTGGGCGGCAACATCGACTCAACACACGCTACGCGGGCGCGAGCCCGAGCATCTCTGGGCCGCAGTGCAGTTCGTGCGGGACCGAGAGGCGGCGACCGGAGTCATCCCAGAAACCACAGAGTTTGAAGACTGGACGCGAGGGATGGACGCAAAGGGCTTTCGGTTTGAGGGAAACGGATTCACCCTCGACAAGCACTGCCGTCCCAAAGCCTCCGAGTTCTGCATCTACTTTTCAACCGGCGACGGCTTTGTAACATACAGGTCATGGCAACAGTCTATGGAGAAGGTGGAGTTTGATGACTCGCCGCTGCCCTGGGCCTCTGGGCTATTAGTCGCAGGGCTGGTGGCGGCACTGCTTTCGAAGTTGTTGCTCTTCCCAAGAACGCGGCGTACGAGCTGATTGGAGGCACGCGAGGCTAACAGTTCGATCGTCGCCCACCAGCTAGCCGGAAAGGCGCGCGATCACGGCGCCGGCGAAGTCGCGCTTGGTGGCCTTGCCGCCAAGGTCGCGGATGTCGGCGCCAGCCGAATATGCGTTAGGGCAATTCCGATTTGGTCGTGCGCTTCCTCAGGATCGTAAAGATCGGTCAGAAAGCCCCCGTCAAGGACAGTCCTTGACGCGACTGTGCACTATGCCCTGAGCGCAAGGGTGGGGTTCGCGATTAGCATCGCCCCTGCAGGCGTGGCACGTTCACTGGAGAGGCAATGACAACCCTGTTACTCGATCGCGATCTCATTGCAGAGATCAAGCGCGTCGGCCACGCCACCGGACGTCAGGATCTGCATGGCGGCTTCGTCCGCAAGCTCGCGCAAAGCCTCG
>DASYPG010000687.1:0-7847 GCA_036006885.1 Burkholderiales bacterium
GGAAGCGGGTGTCGAGGGCCTGGTGCTCGACAGCTGGATGGGACTGTTCGCGCCGGCGAAGACGCCCAAGGCCGTGGTGGAGCGCCTGCGGGCCGCAACCCTGAAGGTGATGGATTTGCCCGACACGCGCCAGCGGTTCCAAAGCGGCGGCTGGCGCGAGATCTCCATGTCGCGGGAAGAGACGGCGGCATTCGTGCAGAGCGAAGCGCAGAGTTGGCCGGCCTTCCTGAAGCAAGCCGGGATCGAGGCGCAGTGAATAACCCGGCCGGTCTAGAACGTAAAAATTGCAATGCGATCTTGCAATGCAATCGTCACCTTCATCCGGCACAATCACCCCATGACTCGCGCACTTGGTAGCTCTCTCGGCAATCCCAACTACCAGGGTCCCTTCGGCAATACGCTGCTCCACGGTGCCGTGGTGAGCGGCGATCTGCGCGAGGTAAGGCGCCTGCTCGCCGCGGGCGCCGATCCGCGGATCGCCAACCACGAGGGCAAGACGCCCGTGCAGGCGGCAGTGCTCCTCGGCTACGCCAAGATCCACGACGTTCTGCAGAAGGCGGTCCGGCGCTGACCGAGACCGAGCCGGCTGTCTTCGCCCGGCGACAGTCGTTACAGATGCAATACTGGATGCGCGGCTACCGGCGCGCGGTGACCTATGTGGCGCAGAATGTCGTGATGACCTCGGACGAACACCGCGAGCAGCTGCTCGATGAGGCGCTCGAAGCCACCTTTCCCGCGAGCGATCCGCTCGCCATCACGCTGCCGTCCTCAAGCGACGATGAAGAGGGCGACGACTAGCGCGAGAGCGATGGAATCCAGCCAGTAATCCTGCGTTTCCATAAGAGGACCTGAAGGGGGATGCCCTTGCCGTCGTGGCTCAGAAGCCACAGCGCGAGCACGATCAACGTGCCGCCCGGGAGCAGGATCTCCACCAGGAGATAGGGCGCCGCACTGCGCGCGGCTTGGAGCAAGGTTTTCATTGCCGCGAGATTGACGCCGGCGCGTAACGGGCCGATTGCTGATTCGGCCGCGCAGCGTTACAGCCGAAACCGGGACTGCGGTGCGATCAGCCGCCGGGCCACGCGCGCATCGCGAGCGCTGCGGTCGCGAGCAGCCGCTTGCGGCTCGCACCGGCGCGCGCCTGGAGCGACATGCCCTGGAACACGGCGCTGTAGAAGTCGACCAGCGCGTCGGTATCGATGCCGCGGGCGAGCTCGCCCTCGTGCAGGCCGCGATCGATGCGCGCCTTCAGGATGGCGCGCACGCTGGCGCGACGCTCGGCGAGTTTCGCCTGGAGGGCGTCCGAGGAGCACTGCATCGCCGACAACACCAGCATGGAGCCGCGCGGCGCCCCGGCGCGCGCCAGCTCGGTCGCGGCTTCGGTGAGCAGGCGCCGCACGGCGGCCTTCGCCGTCGGTTCCTCGTCGAACCACTTCGCCATCGACTCGACGCGCCGCTGCTGGTAGCGGCCGAGCGCCTCGAGGTAGAGCTGCTCCTTGTCGCCGAAGGCCGCGTACAGGCTGGGCGGGTTGATGCCCATGGCGCGCGTGAGGTCGCTCACTGACGTGGCTTCGTAACCCTGCCGCCAGAAGACATGCATCGCGCGCTCGAGGGCGCGACCGCGGTCGAAGGATCGCGGCCTGCCGCGCGGCTTGTCGGTATTCACGCGGTCCATATTACATGTGTAGCAATCGTTACGGAATGTGAAAGAGTCCAGTGGAAGGCGACGCCTAGAGTGCCGCGGATCGGTAAGGATCGCTACAGAAAGGACTCCGTTCCATGAGCTCAGTTCAATCCGTCGGACGCCGCAGCGTGCTCGCAGCTGCGGTGGTGGTCGTTCTGGCAGGCGTCGGAGCCGGCGCCTTCGCGCTCCGCTCGACCGGGGCCGAGAGCAGGGCTGCCGCGACCCAAGGGGTAAACGCCCCGCCCCACGCCTTGCCGGTCCCCGTGCAGGTGATCGAGCAGCGTGAAGTGACCACATGGGACGAGTTCTCCGGCCGTCTCGAGGCGGTCGAGCGGGTCGACGTCCGCTCGCGGGTCGCCGGCGCGCTCAAGTCGGTGCACTTCGTCGAGGGCGCGCTGGTGAAGAAGGACGACCTCCTGATCACTATCGATCCCGACCCGTATGCCGCGGAGGTCGACCGCGCGCAGGCCCAGGTGGTGGCGGCGCAAGCGCGGCTCACTTACACGAAAAGCGAGCACGAGCGCGCGAAACGCCTCTGGGACGAGAGCGCCATTGCACGGCGCGAGCTCGACGAGCGCGTGAACGCCGAGCAGGAGGCCGACGCCAACTTGCGCGCGGCGCAAGCGGCGCTGACTTCGGCAAAGCTGAATCTTTCCTATACCAAGGTGCGCGCCCCGGTTGCGGGCCGCGTCGGCCGGCTCGAGGTCACCGTCGGCAACCTGGTCCCCGCGGGGCCTGGCGCGCCGGTCCTCACCACGCTGGTCTCGGTGAATCCGATCTATGCCAGCTTCGACGCGGACGAGCATGTCGTGCTGCGCGCCCTCAAGGAAGGGCAGAAAGACATCGCAGTCGAAGCGGAAACCGTCACCAACGGCGGCCGGCAGCTGCGCGGGCGCCTGCAGCTTATCGACAACCAGGTGAACACGAAGAGCGGCACGGTGCGCGTGCGTGCGGTGTTCGATAACCGCGACGGCAGTCTGATCGCCGGCCAGTACGTCAAGCTGCGCATGGGCCGGGCGAAGGCCCAGCCGGCGATCCTGGTCAGCGAGCGCGCCATCGGCACCGACCAGGACAAGCGCTTCGTGTTCGTGGTCGGCGCCGACAACAAGGCGGCCTGGCGCCAGGTCACTCTCGGCGGCACGACCAACGGCCAGCGCATCGTCACGGCCGGGCTCGAGCCCGGCGAGCGCATCGTGGTGAACGGCCTGCAGCGTGTGCGGCCCGGCGCCCTTCTCGCGCCCCAGCCCGCCGAAGCGGCAGCACCCCAGGCGGCGGCGCGATGAACCTCTCCAGGTTTTTCATCGATCGCCCCATCTTCGCGGGCGTGCTGTCGGTTCTCATCCTGCTCGGCGGGCTGATCTCGCTCGGGCTGCTGCCGGTCTCCGAATACCCCGAGGTGGTGCCACCCTCGGTCGTGGTGCGCGCCAACTATCCCGGCGCGAGCCCCAAGGTGATTGCCGAGACGGTTGCCACGCCGCTAGAGGAGCAGATCAACGGCGTCGAGAACATGCTCTACATGAGCAGTCAGGCGACCACCGACGGCGCCATGACGCTTACCGTCACGTTCCGCATCGGCACCAACCCCGACCTCGCGCAGCAGCTGGTGCAGAACCGCGTCGCCCAGGCCGAGCCGCGCCTGCCCGAGGAAGTGCGCCGCCTTGGCGTCACCACGGTGAAGAGCGCGGTCGACCTCACCATGGTGGTGCACCTCGTATCGCCCAACGAGCGCTACGACATGACTTACCTGCGCAACTACGCGCTGCTCAACGTCAAGGACCGACTCGCGCGCATCGAGGGTGTGGGCCAGGTGCTGATGTGGGGCAGCGGCGACTACGCGATGCGCGTCTGGCTCGATCCGAGCAAGGTCGCGGAGCACAACCTTTCCGCCAACGACGTGGTGCGCGCCATCCGCGGCGAGAACGTGCAGGCCGCGGCCGGCGTGGTCGGCGCCTCGCCGGCCCCGGACCGCACCGATCTCCAGCTCTCGATCAACGCGCAGGGGCGGCTCGCGAGCGAAGCGGAGTTCGGCGACATCATCGTCAAGACCGAGCGCAGCGGCGCGGTGACGCGGCTGCGCGACGTCGCGCGCATCGAGCTCGGAGCTTCGGAGTATGCGCTGCGCTCGCTGCTCGACAACAAGCCCGCGGTGGCGATCGGCATCTTCGCCGCGCCCAATTCGAACGCGATCCAGATCTCGGACAACGTGCGCAAGACGATGGCCGAGATCAAGAAAACCATGCCCGAGGACGCGGACTACCAGATCGTCTACGACCCGACGCAGTTCGTGCGCGCCTCCATCAAGGCCGTGGTCAGAACCTTGCTGGAAGCGACCGCGCTCGTCGTTCTGGTGGTGATCCTCTTCCTGCAGACCTGGCGCGCTTCGATCATCCCGCTGGTCGCGGTGCCGGTGTCGATTGTCGGCACCTTTTCCCTTTTATATTTGTTTGGCCTTTCGATTAACGCATTGAGCCTGTTCGGCTTGGTGCTCGCGATCGGAATCGTGGTCGACGACGCGATCGTGGTCGTGGAGAACGTCGAGCGCAACATCGCCGAAGGACGCAGCCCGCGCGAGGCGACCTACCAGGCGATGCGCGAGGTGACCAACCCGATCATCGCCATCGCGCTCGTGCTGGTCGCGGTGTTCGTGCCGCTCGCTTTCATCAGCGGCCTGTCGGGCCAGTTCTATCGGCAGTTCGCCATGACCATCGCCATCTCGACGGTGATTTCGGCGATCAACTCCCTGACCCTGTCGCCCGCGCTCGCGGCTTTGCTTCTCAAACCACACCAGAAAGAAAAGAACGCGTTCTTTCGCCTTTTCAACCGCTACTTCGGCGCGGCATCGAACGCCTATAGCCGCGGCGTCGGCGGCGTGCTGTCGCGCAAGGCGCTGATGCTGGGGATCTACGTGGCGCTGCTCGCGGTTACAGGGGTGCTATTCAAGGCAGTGCCCGACGGCTTCGTGCCGCAGCAAGACAAGCAGTACCTGATCGGCTTCGCCCAGCTCCCCGACGGCGCCACGCTCGACCGCACCGAGGACGTGATGCGGCACATGGGCGAAATCATGGCGAAGCAGCCCGGGGTGGAGCACGCGGTCGGCTTCCCGGGCCTGTCGATCAACGGCTTCACCAACAGCTCGAACTCGGGCATCGTGTTCGCCGCGCTCAAGAATTTCGACGAGAGAAAAACACCCGCCCTGAGCGGCGGCGCGATCGCCGGATCGCTCAACAAACAGTTCGCCGCGATCCAGGACGCCTTCATCGTCATCTTCCCGCCGCCGCCGGTGCAGGGGCTCGGCACCACCGGGGGCTTCAAGCTCTACCTCGAGGACCGGGCGTCGCTCGGCTACGAGGCGCTCGACCGGGCGACCAAGGCCTTTCTCGCGAAGGCGTACCAGACGCCCGAGCTCGCCGGCATCTTCTCCACCTACCAGGTGAACGTGCCGCAGCTCTACGCCGACATCGACCGCACCCGCGCGCGCCAGCTCGGCGTGCCGGTGACCGAGATCTTCGACACCATGCAGATCTACCTCGGCAGCCTGTATGTGAACGACTTCAACAAGTTCGGCCGCACCTACTCGGTGCGCGTGCAAGCGGACGCGCCGTACCGGGCACGCACCGAGGACGTGGGGCTGCTCAAGGTGCGCTCGAATACGGGCGAGATGGTGCCGCTCTCCGCGCTGATGAACGTGCGGCCGGCGGCCGGCCCCGAGCGCGCGATCCGCTACAACGGCTTCCTCGCGGCCGACATCAGCGGCCGAAACGCCCCGGGCTTCTCGTCGGGGCAGGCGCAGGATGCGATCGAGCGGATCGCCGCCGAGACGCTGCCCAAGGGGATCGAATACGAATGGACCGAGATCACCTACCAGGAGATCCTCGCCGGCAATTCCGCGATCTGGGTCTACCCGCTCGCGATCTTCCTCGTGTTCCTGGTGCTCGCCGCGCTCTATGAGAGCCTGGCGCTGCCGATCGCGATCATTCTCATCGTGCCGATGAGCCTCGGTGCCGCGCTGACCGGCGTCTGGCTCACGCACGGCGACAACAATATCTTCACGCAGATCGGCTTCATGGTGCTGGTGGGACTGGCGGCGAAGAATGCGATCCTGATCGTGGAATTTGCGCGCGAGCTGGAATTCGCCGGGCACACTCCGGTGCAGGCGGCAATCGAGGCGAGCCGGCTGCGGTTGCGGCCGATCATCATGACCTCGATCGCCTTCATCATGGGCGTGCTGCCGCTCGCCCATTCGGTCGGCGCCGGCGCCGAGATGCGCCAGGCGATGGGCATCGCGGTGTTCGCCGGGATGATCGGCGTCACCGCGTTCGGCATCTTCCTCACGCCGGTGTTCTACGTGCTGCTGCGCGCCCTGACCGGCAACCGGCCGCTCAAGCGCCACGGCCAACCAGTGGATGAAATGAGCCCGCACGACTCAGGGCCTTTCGCCGGCGGCGGCGCGATCAAGCCGCTCCCCGCCGCGCCAGTCCAGAAGGACGCGTCATGAGATCGCAAAGCGGAAAATGGGGTCTGTCCCTGTTTTTCCTGACTGTGCTGCTCGCTGGCTGCGCGACTTCGCTGCCGAAGATCGAGCCTGAGAAACTGCCGCAGCCGCCTGCGGCCTTCAAAGAAGGCGACGGCCGCTGGACGCAGGCGCCGCCGGCCGAGGCGCAGCCGCGCGGAGAGTGGTGGAAAGCATTCTCCGATCCGGTGCTCGAGGATCTCGTGGAGCGCGCGAACCGTGGCAATACGGGCATCCAGGTCGCCGCCGCGCGGCTGGCGCAGGCGCGCGCCTTCGTGCGCGCCACCGACGCCGATCGCTCGCCGCAGATCGGCGTGGGCGCGAGCGCGACGCGGGCGCAGGGAATCGTCGGCGGCGTGCCGGTGGGGCCGGCGAGGAATATCTTCGCGACCGGCGTGGACTTCTCCTATGAGGTGGATCTCTTCGGCCGCCTTTCGCACGCCACCGATGCCGCCACGCTCGACGCCCAGGCCCAGGAAGGCCTGCTGCAGAGCGCGCGGCTCCTGGTACAGGCGCAGGTCGCGCAGACCTACCTGGCGCTTCGCGCCCTCGACGCCGAACGGTCCCTGGTCAGGAGCACGGTGGGTGCGTACCGCGAAACGCTCACGCTCACCGAGCGGCGCTGGCGCGCGGGCGACGTCGCCGAGCTCGACGTCGCGCGCGCGAGCACCGAGGTCGCCGCGACCGAGTCCGACGCGCTGGCGCTCGACCGCCAGCGCGCCGAGCTCGAGCACGCGCTCGCGGTGCTGGTGGGGGAAGTCGTGTCGAGCTTCTCGCTGCCGGTCGCGGAATGGAACAGCGCGCTGCCGGTCATCCCGGCCGGCCTTCCGAGCACGCTCCTCACGCGCCGCCCCGACGTGTCGGCGGCGCAGCAGACCATGCTCGCCGCTCAGGCGCGCGTCGGCGTGGCGAAGGCGGCCTATTTTCCGCGCGTGGCGCTGACTGGAACGGCAGGCTACGCATCGACCGACATCTCGGATCTGTTCGAATGGTCCTCGCGCGCCTGGCTTCTCGGCGCGATCGCCTCGCTGCCGCTGTTCGACGGCGGGCGGCGCAAGGCCGGCATCGAGAGCGCGAGCGCGCAGCTCGAAGGCGAGGTGGGGCGCTATCGCGAGCAGATCCTCGTCGCCTTCAAGGACGTCGAGGACCAGCTCGCCGGGCTGCGCCTCCTCGCGGAGCAGTCGGAGGCCCAAGGGCGCGCGGTGCAAGGCGCGAGCCGCACGACCGCGCTGTCCGACACGCGCTACCGCAACGGATATGTCAGCCAGCTCGAGCTGCTCGACGCGCAGAGGAGCGAGCTGCGCAACCGGCGGCAGGCGCTGCAGGTGCGCTCGGCGCAGTACCAGAGCACGGTCGCGCTCGTCAGAGCGCTGGGCGGCGGCTGGAACTAGCCGCTATTCCGGTGTCACGTAGGCCGCGGTGAGGCCGCCGTCGACCATGAACTCGGAGCCGGTGACGTAGGAGGATTCGTCCGAGGCGAGCCACAGCGCCGCCTGCGCGATCTCGTGCGCTTCGCCGAAGCGTCCCATCGGCAGGTGCACGAGCCGGCGTTGCTTCTTTTCCTCGGTGTTGAGGAAGCTCATCAGGAGCTCGGTCTTGAGCGGCCCGGGGCTCAGCGCGTTGACGCGGATGTTCTCGCGCGCGTGGATCACC
>DASYPG010000688.1:0-3658 GCA_036006885.1 Burkholderiales bacterium
GATCCCGATCAAGATCGTCGGCGGCCGCGAAGAGGGCTTCCGCGGCTACGGCCTGAAGGGCAATTACCAGCCCGGCAAATGGAAAGTGCAGGTGGAAACCACCGACGGGCGCGAGATCGGGCGGATCTACTTCAGCGTCGAAACCGTTCCGATCGCGCTGGGCCTGGAGGAGCGCAGCTTTAACGCCGATCTCGACTGATGCCGTAGACTCCGGGTTTCTCGAGGAGGAGAAGCCCATGATCCGGTTGTTCGCCGCGGCGTCGATCCTGGTATCGAGCCTGGCCCTCGCGCAAACATTCCCATCGCGGCCAGTGACCCTCATCGTGCCCTTTCCACCGGGCGGATCGACCGATACCGCGGCGCGCATCCTCGGCGAGGCGATGCGGGCTCCGCTCGGCCAGCCGGTGGTGATCGAAAACGTCGGCGGCGCCGGCGGCACCATCGGCGTCGCGCGCGTGGCGCGCGCAGCGCCCGACGGCTACACCATCGACATCGGCCAGTGGGACACGCACGTCGGCGCCATCATCTATCCCATCAACTTCGACCTGCAGAAAGACTTCGCGCCGGTCGGGCTGCTGTCCGTCAACCCGCAGCTCCTGATCGCGCGCAAGGGCTTTCCGGCCGACGACCTGAGGGGGCTGGTGGCGTGGATGAAGGCAAATCCGGGCAAGGGGACCTTCGTCGACCAGAACGCGGCCGCGCGCGTGACCGGCATCCTGATGCAGCAGTCGACCGGCACGAAGATCGAGTTCATTCCCTATCGCGGCGCCGGCCCGGCGATGCAAGCCATGCTCGGCGGCCAGGTCGACCTGATGGTGGTCCAGGCGGCGGTCACGCTGCCGCAGGCGCGCGCCGGTGCGGTCAAGATCCTCGCCAACCTGTCGCCCGCGCGCTCGCGGGTCATTCCGGACATTCCCACTTCGGAGGAAAGCGGCCTCGCGGGCCTGTATGCCTCGGGGTGGTTCAGCCTGTTCGCTCCAAGAGCGACGCCGAAGGAGATCGTCGCGAAGCTGAACGCCGCGATGATGCATGCGCTCGCCGATGCGAAGGTGCAGGCGCGCTTTGCCGATCTCGGGCTCGACGTCGCCCCACGCGAGCAGCAGACGCCGGAAGGCCTCGCCGCATTCCACAAGGGCGAGGTCGAGAAATGGTGGCCGATTATCAAGTCGGCGGGCATCAAGGTCGAGTAACCGCTTGTCCTCGTTCTTTTTCTTACGGGAGGAAACATCGTGAACAGCATGAAGTGGATGATCGGAGCGGCGCTCGCCGTGACTGCGGCGGTGCCGAGCGCGCAGCAGCCGGGATTCACGCGCGCCGTGATGCAGGACCAGAACTTGAGCGTGCCCGGACGCCACGCCGTGGTCGCGCGCGCCGAGTTCATCCCCGGCGGCCAGGCGGGCCGGCACACCCATCCGGGCGAGGAGCTCGGCTACGTGGTCGAAGGCACGCTCGAGCTGGTGATCGAGGGCCAGCCGCCCAAAACGGTGAAGGCGGGCGAGGTGTTCTTCGTCCCGGCCGGCGTGGTGCACGACGGGCGCAACGTCGGCAACGGCAAGGCGGTGGTGCTCGCGACCTACATCGTGGAGGCCGGCAAGCCGGTCGCAAGCCCCGCGAAGTAGCCGCTTTGGAGAACTGGTTCGATCTGTTCAGTGGCATCGTGATGCCGGCGCAGTGCGACATCTACGGGCACATGAACGTGCGCCACTACGCCGCCTGCTTCGACGAGGCGGCGTGGCACTTCCCGCGCATGGCGGGGCTTTCGCTCGACGCGATCCGCGCGCGCGGCCTGGGCACGGTGACGGCGACGCTCACCATCGATTTCCACCACGAGATCCGCGCCGGCCAGCTGATCCTCATCCAGGGCGCGCTCACGCGCGTCGGCACCAAGAGCTTCGCCCACGAGATGCGCCTCTACGAGGCCGATTCGATGACGCACTGCGCCAGCCAGAAAGCGGTGGAGGTGTGCTTCGACACGGCGGCGCGCAAGGCTGTGCCCCTGCCGGACGATATCCGCGACAAATTGGGCAGTCGCGTGGCGCAGGCGCCGGGTAAAATCGGCTGATGTTCCTGCGCGCTCGACTAGCGCGCGTACCGCTCAAGCTTCGCATTCTCGCGGCCGGGATTGCCGTCGTGGTGGCGCTCGCCGCTGCGAACTGGGTATTCCAGGCCCTCCGCAAGCCCTCCGAAGTGTTCTTTCCCCTGGACGGCGCGCTCGCCAAGACGCCGGCGCAGACCTGGAGCGAGTACGGGCCGCTGTTCCGCGAGCATTCCACGGCGGTGATGACCCCCGAGCTGCTCGCGGCGCTGGCGCAGCTCGAAGGCGCGGGTAATCCGGTCGCGCGCACCTACTGGCGCTGGCGCGTGGCGTGGAACCCGACCGAGGTTTACCGGCCCGCCTCCAGCGCTGTGGGCATGTATCAGATCACCGACGCGCGCTTCGCCGAGGCGAAGCGCTATTGCATCCGCGACCACCTCCCGGTCGAGGACGGCGCCTGGCACGACCTGCGCTCGTGCTGGTTCAACGCGTTCTATTTTCGCGTGCTGCCGAGCCACGCGGTCGAGATGACCTCGGCGTATCTCGACCGCCGCGTCGCCCAGCTGCTCGCCCAGCAGCGGATTGGCGGCGCGACGCTGCAGCAGAAGCAGGACCTCGCCGGCGTGATCCACCTCTGCGGCGCCTCGGTCGCGGAAGCCTACGCGCGGCGGGGCTTCCGTCCCGCGGTGCGCGAGCGCTGCGGCGAGCACGATCTGAGGGCCTATCTGGCGCGCCTGCACGCTCTAAAGCGGAATTTTTCTTTACTATCCCGTGCATGAGCACCAAGCCGACCATCGACATCGCACGGGTAGACCATATCGGCGTCCGCGTCGGTGACTTCGACCGCGCCATGAAGTTCTACGCCATGCTTGGATTCACGCTGCATGCCAAGGCCACCAACGACGCGGTCGCCGTCATCAGGAACGAGCACGACGTCGAGCTCAACCTGGTCTACAACGCCAACGCCGACGCGGGCGGAAAGAACATCCTCATGGACGTGGGCGAGAAGTATCCCGGCTACACGCACGTGGCGCTGCGCGTAGCCTCGATCAAGGCTGCGATCGTCGCGTTGCGGGAAAACGGCGTGCGCATCACGCAGGGGCCGGTGGCTTTCGGCCGCGACGGCCATGTCTCGGTGTTCGTGCGCGACCCCGACCTCAACGTGGTCGAGTTGCGCGGACGAGACGAGGACCTGTCCTCGATCGGCGGCGTCACGGTGTACGTGCCGGAAAACTAGGCTGCTTGAAAGCCGCCTTCTTCCGCCGCTACGGCCCGCCAGAGGTCCTCGAGTACGGCGAGCTCCCAGATCCGTTGCCAGCGCCCGGCGAGGTGCTCGTCGACATCCACGCCGTGAGCGTTAACGCCGCGGACTGGAAGCAGCGCGCGGGTCAGTATCCGTCCAAGGTGGCGCTGCCGCACATTCCCGGGCGCGATTTCTCCGGTGTCGTGGCCGCGGTGGGCGAGGGCGCGCGCGATTTCCGGCCCGGGGACGCGGTGTTCGGCGTGTGCGAGGTGCCCGCCGAGGGCGCGTACGCGGAGAAAATCGCGCTGCGCCAGGAAATCGTCGCGCGCAAGCCCGAGCGCTTCTCGCATGTGGAATGCGCGGCGGCGGGCCTCGCGGCT
>DASYPG010000689.1:0-12263 GCA_036006885.1 Burkholderiales bacterium
AAGCCGTTGTACCACTCCTTTCGCATCGCCTCGCGCAGGGGCAGGGCTTGCTGCATATAGGCCGAGCGCCGGTCGGCGCGCACGCACGCCTGCGGAAAGCGCGCGATCTCGTGCGCCATCGCCTCGGCGAAGCGGCGCGACTCGCCCTCCGGCACCACGTGCTCGCAGGCGCCGATGCGCAGGGCTTCCTCGGCCGGGACCTTGCGTCCCGTGAGGATGATCTCCATCGCGCGTCCCATGCCGACGATCCGTGGCAAGCGTACAGTGCCGCCATCGACGAGCGGCACGCCCCAGCGCCGGCAATACACGCCGAAATACGCCGAGCGTTCCATTACGCGCAGGTCACACCAGAGTGCGAGCTCGAAGCCGCCGGCGACCGCCGGTCCCGAAACCGCGGCGATTACCGGCTTGTCGAGTTCGAGGCGCGTCGGACCGAGCGGTCCGCGCGGGATGGCCTTGCGGTCGTCCAACGGGTAGTCAATTGAATGGAGCGAGGAGGCGTCATTGACCAAAGAAGCACAATACTTGAGGTCCCAACCCGCGCAGAACGCGCCGCCTTCGCCCCACAGCACCGCTACGGCAGCATGGGGGTCTTTATCAAAGGATTCAAAGGCCGATACGAGGGCGTCCGCGCTCTCTGGATCCATCGCGTTGCGCGCCTCGGGGCGCGAATGAATCACGGTCCATACCTTGCCCTTTTTCTCGATCCTCACCGCCATGCCCGTCTCCGTTGATTGGTACTTCGATTTCGTCTCGCCCTTCTCATATATCGCGCTCCACCGCCTCGAGGAGCTGCCGAGTTCAGTCGCCTACAAACCGGTGCTCTTTGCGGGCCTGCTCGACCACTGGGGCCAGAAAGGCCCGGCCGAGATCCCGGCCAAACGGCGCTGGACCTACCGCTGGTGCACCTGGCGGGCGAAGAGCCTCGGCATCCCGTTCCGCTTTCCCGCCGCGCATCCCTTCAATCCGCTGCAGCACCTGCGGCTCGCGCTAGCCTGCGACAGCAAGCCCGACGCCGTCAAACGCATTTTCCTTTCCATATGGATGAGCGGCGAGCATGCTGACGATCCCGGCCGCTTCGCGGCGCTCTGCCGCGAGCTCGGCGTCGACCCGGCCCGCCTGGCCGACCAGCAGATCAAAGACCGGCTCAGGAAGAACACCGAGGAGGCCCTGCAGCGCGGCGTCTTCGGCGTGCCGAGCTTCGTGGTCGACGGCGAAGTATTCTGGGGCGCGGATGCGCTCGACTTCACCAAGGCCTTCATTTCCGACCCGAACGTGGTGCGCAACGGCGAAATGCGCCGCGTCGACGCTCTTCCTGTGGCTGCCGCCCGAAAAACCTGAAAGAACAAAAGCGATGCTCTGACCCCTTTTTACCTTTCCAGGTGCACTGCCGTAGGCGCCGGGCGTAGAGTGTGAAGCGTGAGGAGTGCGCTTCTTTCCGGCCTGGCGGCTTTGCTCGTGGTGCCTGCCGCAGCGCTCGGGCAGGACCGAAACTATGATCCGCAGTCGGTCTACCAGGAGCAGTCCATCCACGGCTTCACGGTGCTCGTCAGCCCGCAGGTTCTGACGCAGACACGCGCCGCGGCAGATGTTCGCGCCGAGTTGGCACGGCAGTTCGGGGAGGTGGTCGAGGTAGTACCGCCTCCCGCCGTTTCGGCGCTGCAAAAGGTAAGGATCTGGGTCGAGTGGAGCAAGAGGCCGGACACGGGAGCCGAGTTCCACCCCTCGCGCAGATGGCTTGAGGACAACGGCTACAACCCGGCGAAGGCGGGCAACGTCGAAATCTCGAATAGTGTGAATTTTCTGAAGTGGTCCAGCGCAGAGCAGCCATGCATGGCGATGCACGAGCTAGCTCATGCGTACCATTTTCTCGTCCTTGGAGAGAGGCAGCCGGAGATCGCCGCGGCGTATCGACAGGCGGTAGAGCGCAAGTCGTACGAGTCGGTCGATTATTTCGGCGGCGGGAAAAGGCGAGCCTACGCGCTGGTCAATGAAAAGGAATACTTCGCCGAGCTGTCGGAGGCGTACTTCTGCAGGAACGACTATTACCCGTTCACGCGAGCCGATCTGCAGCGGCACGACCCCGTGGGTTATGAGCTCCTGCAGCGCCTCTGGGGCAAAGCAGCGAACCGGGAATCCGTAGCACTCACCAGCGAAAAGCGCTAACCGTACTTGCGCTGGTCCTCGATCACCTTGCCGTCGTTCGGCAGGCTGCCGGGGGCAACGAGTTCGACATCGCCGCGCAGCTTCGTCACCTCCCTGATTGAACCCACAATCGCTTCGACAAGGCTGGGAGGCGATGACTCGACTTCACACTTGAGTGTCATGCGGTCGCCGCCCGCCTCGCCTTCGACCACGAGGCGCGCGCGCCGGACCTCGGGATGTCGGCGCAGCACTTCGGCGACCTGTCCAGGGGTCACGAAGATCGCGCGCACCTTGGTGCTCTGGTCCGCACGCCCCATCCAACCCTTGAGGCGCACGTTGGTGCGGCCGCAGGGGCTCGCGCCGGGGAGGACTGCGGACAGGTCTCCGGTGCCGAAGCGGATGAGCGGATAGTCGCGGTTGAAGGACGTAATGACGACCTCGCCCACCTCGCCGTCGGGCAGCGGATCGCCGGTGCCGGGACGCACGATTTCGAGGATCAGCGCTTCTCCCAGGATCATGCCCTCGTTGACCGTGCCGTCGGCCATCGCCGATTCGTAGGCAATCAAGCCGAGGTCGGCGCTGCCGTACATCTGCGTCACCGCGATGCCGCGCCCGCGCATCGCCTGCCTGAGGGCCGGGGGAAGATATTCCGCGCCGACCTGCGCCTGCTTCAGCGTGGAAATGTCGCTCTTCAGCTCGTCGGCCTTCTCTACGATGAGCTTGAGGAACGACGGCGTGCCGACGTAGCCGCGCACGCGCAGGTCGTGGAGCGCCGCCACCTGCATCTCGGTCTGGCCGGTGCCCGCCGGAACCACCGTGCAGCCCAACGCAAGGAGCCCCGACTCGAGCATCGAACCCGCCGGCGTGAAGTGGTAGGCGAATGTATTGATCACCAGGTCGCCGGCGCGAAATCCGCCCGCGAACAGGCCGCGCGCCGTGCGCCACCAGTCGCCGCCGCGGCCCTCTGGGTCGTAGATCGGCCCGGGCGAGACGAAGAGCTTGGCGAGCTTCTCCAACGGAGCGGCGTTGAGCCCGCCCAATGGAGGATGTTCCTTTTGTAGAAGCGAAAGGTCTGACTTTCGCGTTACAGGCAGCTTCGCGAGCGATTTGCGGCTCTTGATGTCGCCAGGCTCGATGTCCCTCAGGATGCGCGCAAAGCCGGCCGCATTGGCCTTCGCGTGCCCGATATGAGCGGGAAGCGCGGCCATGAGCGCGCCTTCGCGCGCTTCGGGCGGTCGCGTCTCCAGTTCGTCGTAGTAGTCCTTCACAACCACCGCTTCCTGCGACGATACGATTTGACGTCGCGGAAGCTCTTGCGGCCGGCGGTGGAGAAGCCGAGGTAGAACTCCTTCACGTCCTCGTTCTCGCCGAGCGAACTCGCCTCGCCATCCATCACCACCCGGCCGTTCTCCAGGATATAGCCGTAGTTGGCATAGCGCAGGGCGATGTTGGTGTTCTGCTCGGCGAGGAGGAAGCTCACGCCTTCCTTGCGGTTCAGCTCGCGCACGATTTCGAAGATCTCCTCCACGAGCTGCGGCGCCAGGCCCATCGACGGCTCGTCGAGCAGGATCATCCGCGGCCGCGCCATGAGCGCGCGCCCGAGCGCGGTCATCTGCTGCTCGCCGCCCGAGGTGTAGCCCGACTGGGAGGCGCGGCGCTCCTTCAGGCGCGGAAAATAGCTATACACCTTCTCCAGCTCCTCCTTCACGCCCGAGCCGCGCATCTTCCATGCTGCGCCGCGCGTGTACGCCCCGGTGAGAAGGTTCTCCTCCACGGTGAGGTGCTGGAAGCAATGCCGCCCCTCCATCACCTGGCAGATGCCGCGCTTTACCAGCTCGGCAGGATTGAGCTGGTCGATGCGCTCGCCGCGGTAGAGGATCCTTCCCTTGGTCACGTCGCCGCGCTCGGCGCGTAGGAGGTTCGAGATCGCCTTCAGCGTGGTGGTCTTGCCGGCGCCGTTGGCGCCGAGCAGCGCGACGATCTGGCCTTCCTGCACGTCGAGCGACACGCCCCTCAGCACAAGGATCACGTGGTCGTAGATCACCTCGATGTTCATCACCGAGAGGATCGGCTCGGCCGTGGCTAGCGGTACCGCACTCATTGGCTGTCCCAGAAAGCCGAACGGCGGGTCGCGCCCGCCGTCCGTCCCGTTGGTCAAACTAAATCAGTTCTCTTTGGCGCAGTCCCGCGGCTCGATGTTCTTCTCCTTCGCGTACTGCCTGGCGTCGTCTTCGACTTTCTGGCGCACGAGCTTGCGATCGGGTTCCATCCAGTCGGTGATGACCTTCCACTTCGCGCCGTCCCATTGCTGGAACTTCACCAAGCCGGAGCCTTCGTGGTCCATGCACGAGACCTTGATGGGCGGCATCATGTTGACCGCGCCGAGCTCCTTCAGGCGTTTCTCGTCGATGTTCAGGTTCTCGATGCCCCAGCGCATCTGCTCGCCGGTGATCGGCTTGCCCTTGCCGAAGCGCGACTGCGCGACGCGGATCGCCTCGGCGGTGACGATGCCGGCCACCACGCCGCGGGTGTGATAGATCGAGCCGAAGCGCGACTTGTCGTCGAACTCGCCCTTGCCCTTGGCGTAGACGTACTTCTGGATGTCCTTCATCACCGGGAAGTCCGCGCCCGGAGCGTTGAAGCCGGCCGAGATGTAGCCCTTGGCCGCGGACCCGGCGGGAATCACGTCCTCCTCGGCACCCGACCACCACACGCCGATGATCTTGTCGCGCGGATAGCCGATCTTGGCCGCCGCCTTGAGCGCCGTGGGATTCATCACCCCCCAGCCCCACAGGATCACGTAGTCGGGCTTGATCTGGCGTACTTGCAGCCATTGCGACTGCTGTTCGTTTCCGGGATGCGGCACCGCGATGGGGGTGAATTCGTAGCCGTACTGCTTGGAAAGATCGGTGAGGATCGGAATCGGCTCCTTGCCGTAGGCCGAGTCGTGATAGACCAGCACGATCTTCTTACCCTTCAGATTCTCGTAGCCGCCCTGCTTCTGCGCCATGAACTTCACCATCACCGTGGCCTGCGACCAGTAGGTGGTGATGAGCGGGAACACGTAGGGGAAGACGCGCCCGTCCGCCGCCGAGGTGCGGCCATAGCCCATCGAGATGATTGGAATGTGGTCGGCGGTCGCTTTCTCGATCAGCGAATAGGTGATCCCCGTCGACAGCGGGTGGATCACGGTAGCGCCCGTCGGGCCCTTCTTCTTCGAGCGCTCGTAGCACTCGACGCCGCGCGCATTGTTGTACTCGGTCTCGCACTTTTCCCAGGTGAGCTTGACGCCGTTGATGCCGCCGTCGCGCTCGTTGAGCATCGCGAAGTAGTCGATGATGCCGCCGCCGAAGCCCGAGCCACCCGGCGCGTAGGGACCGACCCAGTAGAAGTTCGCCGGAACGAACTGCTCGTTCTGCGCGCTCGCCGCGAGCGGCAGGCCGGCAGCGCCAATCGACAACGCCGCAAGGATTGTTGCGGTGCGATTCATCAAAACCTCCTCCTCAGGAATGTTCCGAATAGCGAAACGGCGAGTATAGCCCTTTCCCCATGGTCGTCTACCCCGCTGCCGCCTAGTGCGGGAACGGCCAGAGCCGCAGCTTCTCCTTGGCGATCTGCCAGAGCCGCGCCAGGCCGAAGGGCTCGACGATCAGGAAGAAGATGATCAGGCCGCCGAAGATGATGAGCTCGATGTTCGACACCGCGGCGTGCGCGATTTCGACGCCGAGGACCGACGCGAGCCATTCCGAGCTGCGGTTCAGGAAGATGGGGAACACGGTGATGAACGCGGCGCCGAGGAAGGATCCGAGGATCGAACCGATGCCGCCGATGATGATCATGAACAATACTCGGAATGAAAGGTCGAGCGTGAAGGCCTCCGGCTCGACCGTGCCGAGGTAGGTGTAGGCGTACAGCGCGCCCGCGACGCCGCAGTAGAACGAGCTGATGGCGAAAGCGAGCAGCTTGGTGCGCATCATCGGGATGCCGACCACCGCGGCGGCGACGTCCATATCGCGCACCGCCATGAAAGCGCGCCCGGTCTGGCTGCGCATCAGGTTCTTCGCCGCGAGCGCCATGACCGCGACGATGCCGAGCGTGAGGAGATACTTCTGCGCCGGCGAGACGAACTCGTAGCCCACGATGCGGATTGCCTGCGCCGTGATCACACCCGAGGAGCTGTGGTTCGAGAACCAGCCGATGCGGTTGATCGCCCACAGCACGAAGAACTGGCAGGCGAGCGTGGCCACCGCGAGGTAGAAGCCCTTGATGCGCAGGCTCGGCAGCCCGAACACCACGCCCACTGCGGCGGCGCACAGCCCGCCGATGGCAAAGGCGCCGATGATCGGCATGCCGGGGATGCGCAGCACCGCGTTGTACGCCATGAACGCGCCCACCGCCATGAACGCGGCGGTGCCGAGCGAGAGCTGCCCGGCATAGCCGGTGAGGATGTTCAACCCGAGCGCCGCGAGCGAGAAGATGAGGAACGGCGTGACGATGGCCGAGAGCCAGTACTGATCGCCGACGAGCGGCACGACCACGAAGGCGACGACGAGCAGCAGGGCGATGCCGATGCGGTCCTGCCGGATGGGAAAGATCTGCTGATCTTCCGCGTAGGTCGACTTGAACTGCCCGGCCTCCCTGTAGAGCATCGGTCGTTATCCCTAGACCCTGTCGATGTGCTTCTCGCCGAACAAGCCCTCGGGCCGCACGAGCAGGAAGAGCAGCGCCACGACATAGGCGAACCAGGACTCGATGCCGCCGCCGACCATCGGTCCGACGTAGACCTCGGCGAGCTTCTCGGTGGCGCCGATGATGAGGCCGCCGAGAATCGCACCGGGGATCGATTCGAAACCGCCGATGAGCAGTACCGGCAGCGCCTTCAGCGCGACGAAGGTGAGCGCGAACTGCACGCCGTTGCGCACGCCCCACATGAGCCCCGCCACCAGCGCGACGAATCCGGCCACCGCCCAGACGATCGCCCAGATGTGCTGCAGCGGAATGCCGACCGCGAGCGCCGCCTGGTGGTCGTCGGCCACCGCGCGCAGCGCCCGGCCGATGCGCGTCTTCTGGAACAGCACCGCGAGCGCCGCGACCAGCGCTCCGGCCACGAACGCCGCGAACAGATCGAACTGGCTCACGTTGATGTTCCACTTCTGCGACAGCCACTCCATCGGCACGTCGGCGATGCCGAGCTCGAGGCCGTGGGGCTGCGACCCCCAGATGAGCTGCGACAGCCCCTCCAGCACGAACGTGAGGCCGATGGTCGCCATGAACAGCGTGATCTGCGGCTGGTTGATCAGCGGCCGCAGCACCACGCGCTCGGTCGCGATGCCGAGCGCCACCATCACGGCGAGGGTCGCGAGGAGGGCGAGCCACAGGTTCCAGCCGCGCTCGACCAGCGACACGTAGGTGAGCGCGGCGAAGAACACCATGGTGCCCTGCGCGAAATTGAACACGCCCGAAGCCTTGTAGATCAGCACGAAGCCGAGCGCGACGAGCGAGTACATCACCCCCGCGAGCAGCCCGCCCACCAGCACCTCGATGAAGAAGGCGAGCTGCGTGTCCATTAGTGCGTCACCCCGAGGTAGGCGTCGATCACCTTCTGGTTGCCACGAACCTCGCCCGGAGTGCCATCGGCGATCTTGCGGCCGTAATCGAGCACCACCACCCGGTCCGAGATGTCCATGACCACGCCCATGTCGTGCTCGATCAGCACGATCGTGGTGCCGAGCTGGTCGTTCACGTCGAGCACGAAGCGGCACATGTCCCGCTTTTCCTCGAGGTTCATCCCGGCCATCGGCTCGTCGAGCAGCAGCACCTTGGGCTCGGCGGCGAGGGCGCGGCCGAGCTCGACGCGCTTCTGCAGTCCGTAGGGCAGCCGCCCCACCGGCGTCCTGCGGATGTGCTGGATCTCGAGGAAGTCGATGATCTCCTCCACCGCGCGCCGGTGCTGGAGCTCCTCGCGCCGCGCCGGGCCGAGCCACAGCGCCTGCTGCAGGAAATTGCAGCGCATCTTGAGGTTGCGCCCGGTCATGATGTTGTCGAGCACCGTCATGCCCTTGAAGAGGGCGATGTTCTGGAAGGTGCGCGCGATGCCGAGCGACGCAGCGCGGTGCGGGTCCATGTCGCGGAACTCGAGGTTCTCGACGCGGATGGTTCCCTGCTGCGGGTGATACACGCCGTTCAGCACGTTCAGCATCGAGCTCTTGCCGGCGCCGTTCGGGCCGATGATGGCGCGCACCTCGCGCCGGCGCACGTCGAACGACACCTCGGAGAGCGCTCTTACGCCGCCGAAGGCGAGCGAGACATTGCGCACCTCGAGCAGCGCATCGCTCATCAGGCCGCGCTCTTCGCCGCGGCCGGCGCGAAGGTCCGGGCCTCGCGGATTTTGAGGTCGGCGGAGAAGGTGCCGGTGCGCCCGTCCTCGTACCTGACCTGCGCCTCGACGTGAACGGTTTCTTGGTCGTTGTACAACGCATCCACCAGAGAACCGTACCTCTCCGCGATGAAGCTCCGGCGCACCTTGCGCGTGCGCGTGAGCTCGCCGTCGTCGGCGTCGAGCTCCTTGTGCAGGATCAGGAAGCGGTGGATCTGCGAGTTGGCGAGCTCGGGCTCGCGAGCGAGGTCGGCGTTCGCCTGCTCGATGCAGCCGGCCACGAGCTCGTACACCGCGTCGTGCTGCGCGAGATCGGTATAGCCGCTGTAGGCGAGGTTGCGCTTCTCGGCCCAGTTGGACACCGCGTCCATGTCGATGTTGACGAAGGCGCCGACCCGGTCGCGGTCGGCGCCGAAAGCCACCGCCTCTTTGATATACGGAAAGAACTTGAGCTTGTTCTCGAGGTATTTCGGCGCGAACAGCGTGCCGTCGGCGAGCTTGCCCACGTCTTTCGCGCGGTCGATGATCCGCAGGTGGCCGTCGCGGTCGACATAGCCCGCGTCGCCGGTGTGGAACCAGCCTTCGGCGTCCTTCGCCTCGCGCGTCGCCTCCGGGTTCTTGTAGTACTCCTTGAACAGGCCCGGCGAGCGGATCAGGAGCTCGCGCTGCGGGGTGAAGCCGAGCTCGACCCCGGCCACCGCCGGGCCGACCGTATCGGCTTTGGCCTGTCCGTCGGGCTGCACGCAGACGAATACGCTGGTCTCGGTCGAGCCGTAGAGCTGCTTCAGGTTGATGCCGAGCGATCTGTAGAAGGAGAAAAGATCCGGGCCGATCGCCTCGCCGCCGGTGTAAGCGATGCGCACGTTGCTCATGCCGAGGACATTGCGCAGCGGGCCGTAGACGACGAGGTCGCCCAGCCCGTATTTCAGTCTTTCCAGGAAGTTGACTTTCTGGCCTTCGAGAAGCTTGGTGCCGACGCGCTTCGCCACCGCCATGAAGTACTTATAGAGCCAGCGCTTGAGCGCGCCCGCGTCCTCCATGCGCACCGACACCTGCGTGAGCAGCGCTTCGAACACGCGCGGCGGAGCGAAGTAGTACGTCGGCGCGATCTCGCGCATGTCGTTCACCACCGTCTCCGGGGACTCGGGACAGCAGATGCAGTAGCCGGCCACCATCGGCTGGGCGTAGGAAAAGATGTTCTGGCCGATCCAGGCCGGCGGCATGAACGCGAGCACCACGTCTTCGTCGCCGAGGCGCTCCATCTCTGCGACCGCGCGCGAGCGGTCGATCAGCGCATCGTGCGTCAGGACCACGCCCTTCGGCACTCCGGTGGTTCCCGAGGTGAAGAACATCGCCGCGGTGTCGTTCCCCAGGCCCTTCGCGATCTCCTCATCCACGAGGCCCGGATTGCGGGCGAGGGCGGCCTGGCCCAGCTCGAGCAGCTTCTCGTAGCTCATGAGCTGCGGCTGGTCGTAATGGCGCAGGCCGCGTGGGTCGTCGTAGTAGATGCGGCGCAGGCCCGGACACTGCGCCTGGATCTCGAGCAGCTTGTCGACCTGCTCCTGGTCCTCCGCGAGCGCGTATGCGATCTCGGCGTTCTGGATCGGAAAGCTCATCTCGGTGGCCACCGCGTCCTGGTAAAGCGGTACCGGTATGCCCCCGAGGCATTGCGCGGCGCACACCCCGGCATAGATGCGCGGGCGGTTGTCGCCTATGAGCGCGAGGTGGTCGCCGCGCTTGAAGCCCTCCGCCGCCAGGGCGGCGGCGAGCAGCCGCACCTCGTCGGCGAACTGCCGCCAGGTCCAGGTCTGCCAGATGCCGCGATCCTTCTCCCGGATCGCCGGGCGCGCGCCGCGCTCGCGCGCGTGGCGCATGAGCAGCTTGGGAAATGTGTCCAAGGGCCCTCCTCCCTTCGAGCGGCCGGATTCTTGCATAAAAAGCTTTAAAGTACGGCGCTCGACCCAACTCGACGCCACGGACCATCAGGAAATGAGGAAATGAAAGGCGCGGAACACTGGACCCGCAAGGGCGACGTCAAGCTCTTCCTCTGGCACAAGCCGGCCTCAGGCGCGCCGAAAGCCACGATCTTCTTCGTGCACGGCTCCTCGATGGCGTCGCAGCCGACCTTCGACCTCGAGGTTCCAGGCAGGCCGCACTCCTCGGCCATGGAGTGGTTCGCGGCGCGCGGCTTCGACACCTGGTGCATGGACAACGAGGGCTACGGCCGCTCCGACAAATCCCGGCCCATCAACTGCGACATCCCGAACGGCGCCGACGACCTCGAGGCGGGAACCGCATACGTGCTCGAGCGTGCGAAGCACACGAAGCTCCTCGTGTACGGCATCTCCTCCGGGGCGCTCAAGGCGGCGCTCTTCGCGCAACGCCATCCCCAGCGCGTGGCGCGGCTCGCCCTAGACGCCACGGTGTGGACCGGGGAGGGCAGCCCGACGCTCGAGGAGCGCAGAAAGCGCCTGCCGGAATTTCGCACCAAGAACCGCCGTCCCATCGACCGCGCGTTCGTGCGCAGCATCTTCAACCGCGATCATCCGGGCACCGCCGACGACGCCACCATCGAGGCCTTCGCCACCGCGATCCTCGCGCTCGACGACTCCGTGCCGACCGGAACCTACGTCGACATGTGCTCCAGGTTGCCCCTGGTCGACCCCGCGAAGATCCGCGTTCCCACCATCGTCATGCGCGGGGAATTCGACGGTATCGCCTCGATGGAGGACCTGCTGAAGTTCTTCGCCGCCCTGCCGCATCCGGACAAGCAGTTCACGGTCATGGAAGGCATCTCTCACGCGAGCTTCCAACAGAAGAACTACCTCGGCGTATACCACATCCTGCATTCCTTTTTCACGCAACCCGAAGCGGTGTACCGCGCATGAAAGCGTTTACTCGAACCCTTCTCACAGGGGCCATTGTCCTGGCCGCGTTCTCCGTCTTGGCGCAGCCTTATCCTTCGCGCCCGGTGCGCCTCGTCGTGCCGCTCTCCCCCGGAGGCTTCGCCGACACCCCGGCACGCATCCTCGCGCCACGCCTGTCCGAGCAGATGGGCAAGCAGTTTTTCGTCGAAAACCGGCCTGGAGCGGGCGGCACGATCGGCTGGGATTTCCTGGCGAAGCAACCGCCCGACGGCTACACGCTCGCCATCACGGGCGCGACGCACCTCATCAGCTCGCATCTCTACAAGAACCTCCAGTACGACGCGTTCAAGGACTTCACCCACATCAGCATGATGGCGTCGGGGCCGTACGTCCTGGTCGTCAATCCGAAGAAGACCCCGGTCAACAACGTGCGCGAGCTGATCGCGGCGGCCAAGGCCAAGCCGGGAGCGATCGACTTCGCGAGTTCGGGAAACGGCAGCTCGCAGCACCTGGTGGCAGCGCTCTTCAGCGCAATGGCCGGCGTGCAGCTGAATCACGTGCCGTACAAAGGCAGCGGGCCCGCGATGCAGGACCTCTTAGGCGGCGAAGTAGGCGTGTCCTTCGCCGGCGTACCGAACGTCCTCGGCAACGTCCGGGGCGGGCGCCTCAAGGCACTCGCGGTCACCACTCCGAAGCGCTGGGTCGAGCTGCCCGACGTGCCGACGGTGGCGGAGGCGGGCGTCCCCGGCTACGAGGCCACGCTCTGGCTCAGCATCTCCGGCCCCGCCGGCATGCCCGCGCCGATCGTCCAGCGCCTCTCCGCCGAAATCGCGAAGGCGCTCAAGGACCCCGATCTCCAGGCCAAATTCCGCGAG